>NZ_JBEYCF010000009.1:0-175012 GCF_040632605.1 Streptomyces sp. NPDC019224
TTTCCCTTTCCGGCGACTCCGACTCTATCAGATCCTTTCGGGCCCGATTCCCAGTCAGCGGGATTTGCCTTCCCGGCCGTTGGGCCGTTCCGACGAGTGAGACATTAGCGGAATCCGGGGCCCCGACGCTAATCGGGGTCGCGTTCCTTCGAACGCGGATTCCTCATTCCGTACAGGCGCACGTAAAGACATGCGACAACTGTCGCGTGCTCGTTGTGTTTACTGCGGAATGGCTGTCCGGGGACCAACCTGAGTCGGCGCTCACGTCGGACAACTCGGAGCACACTACGGATCCGGAGGGGGCGTGTCAACCCCCGGGTGCGCCGGGGGTGACGGGGCCCTGGTCAGCCGTTGCCGGAGGCCAGTTCGCGGCTGCGGTCGCGGGCCGCTTCGAGTGCGGCGATGAGGGCCGCGCGTACGCCGTGGTTCTCCAGTTCGCGGATGGCGCTGATGGTGGTGCCGGCCGGACTGGTGACGGCCTCGCGGAGCTTGACCGGGTGCTCACCGCTGTCGCGGAGCATCACGGCGGCGCCGATCGCGGCCTGGACGATGAGGTCGTGGGCCTGGGCGCGCGGCAGGCCGAGCAGGATGCCGGCGTCCGTCATCGCCTCGACGAGGAAGTAGAAGTACGCGGGGCCCGAGCCGGACAGGGCGGTGGCCGCGTCCTGCTGGGACTCGGGAACGCGCAGGGTCTTGCCCACCCCCTTGAAGATGGCCTCCGCCGAGGCGAGGTGCTCGCCGGTGGCGTGACTGCCTCCGGAGATGACGGACATGCCCTCGTCGACCAGGACGGGGGTGTTCGGCATGACGCGGACGACCGGGGTGCCCGCGCCGAGGCGGTCCTCGATGAAGGCGGTCGTGATGCCGGCCGCCGCGCTGACGACCAGGCGGTCGGCGGTGAGGTGCGGGGCGAGTTCGTCGAGGAGGCGGCCCATGTCCTGGGGCTTGACCGCGAGGATGAGGATGTCGGCCTGCTTGGCGGCCTCCGCGTTGGTCACCGCGTCCACGCCGTAGCGGTCGCGCAGTTCGGCGGCCCGGTCCGAGCGGCGGGTGGTGACCAGCAGGTTCGACGGGCGCCAGCCGGCCCGGATCATCCCGCTGAGCAGGGCCTCGCCGATCTTGCCGGTGCCGAGGACTGCAACTGTCTGGGTCATGCCGTTCACCCTCCGGGCGGTGCTCGATGTGCGCGGTGCTCAGTGCTCGTCGGCGTCATCTTCGCACCGCCCCGTCAGGCGGTGCGGCGGCGGAGGGTGGCCGCGCCGAGCGCCAGTACGAGCAGGGCGCAGCCCGCCACGATGAGTACGTCGCGGACGAAGTCGCCGGTGACGTCGGCGTGGTGGAGGACCTCGTTCATGCCGTCCACGGCGTACGACATGGGCAGCACGTCCGAGACGGCCTCCAGGAACGGGGCCATCCGGTCGCGGGGGATGAAGAGGCCGCAGAGCAGCAGCTGCGGGAAGATCACCGCCGGCATGAACTGGACGGCCTGGAACTCGGAGGCCGCGAACGCCGAGACGAACAGCCCGAGAGCCGTGCCGAGCAGCGCGTCGAGCAGGGCGACCAGGAGCAGCAGCCACGGCGACCCCATGACGTCCAGGCCGAGGGCCCACACCGACAGGGCGGTGGCCAGGAGCGACTGGAGGACGGCGACCGCGCCGAAGGCGAGCGCGTAACCGGCGATGAGGTCGCCCTTGCCGAGCGGCATGGCGAGCAGGCGCTCCAGGGTGCCGGAGGTGCGCTCGCGCAGGGTGGCGATCGAGGTGACCAGGAACATCGTGATCAGCGGGAAGATGCCGAGCAGTGAGGCCCCGACCGAGTCGAAGGTCTGCGGGCTGCCGTCGAAGACGTACCGCAGCAGGGTGATCAGGAGGACCGGGACCAGCAGGAGCAGCGCGACCGTGCGGGGGTCGTGGGCGAGCTGGCGCAGGACGCGGGCGGCGGTGGCGAGGGTGCGGGCCGGGCTCAGGGGTGCGGTGCCGGTGGTGGTGCTCATCGGGCGTTCTCCTTGCGGGTGGCGGCCGCGTCGACCAGGTGGAGGAAGGCCGCTTCGACGGTGTCGGTGCCGGCGGTGGCGCGCAGGGCCTCGGGGGTGTCGTCGGCGAGGATCTCGCCCTCGCGCATCAGGAGGAGGCGGTGGCAGCGCTCGGCCTCGTCCATGACGTGGGAGGAGATGAGGAGCGTGGTGCCGCGTTCGGCGGCGAGGGTGTGGAACAGCTGCCACAGGTCGCGGCGCAGGACCGGGTCCAGGCCGACGGTCGGCTCGTCGAGGACGAGCAGGTCGGGGGTGCCGAGCAGGGCGACGGCGAGGGAGACGCGGGTGCGCTGGCCGCCGGAGAGGTTGCCGGCGAGGGCGTCCTCGTGGCTGGTCAGGTCGACCTCGGTGAGTGCGCGGGTGACGGCTTCGTGGCGGGCGTCGCGGTGGGCGCGGCCGGGCTGGAGGACCGCCGCGAAGTAGTCGAGGTTCTGGCGGACGGTGAGGTCGGCGTAGACGGAGGGCGCCTGGGTGACGTACCCGACGCGGGGGCGCAGGGAGGGGTGGCCGGCGGGGCTGCCGAGGACCTGGAGGGTGCCGGTGACCTTGGCCTGGGTGCCGACGACGGCACGCATGAGGGTGGATTTGCCGCATCCGGAGGGGCCGAGGAGGCCGGTGATCCTGCCGGGTTCGACGGTGAAGTCGAGGTCCCTGAGGACCGTGCGGCTGCCTCGTCGGACGGTGAGGCCATGGGCCTCGACGGGGACGCCCGAGTAATTCATCATGTGATGAATATTGGCTCCGCGGGGCACCGCCGTCAAGGGACGGGGCGGGGCTGTCTCGGCTCAGCGCACGGCCGCGTGCAGCTCGACGACGTACGCCTCCTCCACCGTGCCGTCCGGGAACTCCGCCAGGAGCCGGGCCCGCTCCTCGGCGAGGAAGCCGCGGGCCGCCTCGTCGTCGGTGGTCAGGAACGCGGAGTGACTGCCGAGGTTGTCGAGGTGGGTGGCGAGGGGGACGCGCCGGGTCCACGGGATGCACCGGTGCGTGAAGGCGAGATCCGGCGGCAGGGCGCGGTCCTGGGCGGCCGAGCCGTGGGCGCTGCGGTCGTCGCCCGTCTCGGTGCCGAAGAACCGGAGGAGCCGCGCCTCCTGCCGGGCGAGCCACGGAACCGTGCGGTCGGCGACGTTCCACCAGAGGGCGAGCGCGCCGCCCGGCCTCAGGACGCGCCGGGCCTCGGCGGCCGAGCGGGCGGGGTCGGTCCAGTGCCAGGACTGGGCGTACGTGATCAGGTCGGCGGTCCCGTCGGCGAAGGGCAGCCGGTTGCCGTCGCCGCGCACGAGCGGGACGTCCGGGAGGCCCCGGCGCAGTTCGGCGGCCATGCCGGGGCCTGGTTCGACGGCGACGACCCGGGCGCCGCGGTCGCGGAGGCGGCGGGTGGAGATGCCGGTGCCCGCGCCCACGTCGAGAATGCGGGCTCCTCGCAGGAGGCGGCCGGCCATGTCCTCGACGGCCTCGAAAAGCGCGTCCGGGTAGCCGGGACGGGCGGCGGCGTACTGGGCGGCGGCCCGGTCGAAGGACAGGGCGCGCGAAGGCGCGGACGAGGCGGCCGGAGAACGTGTCGCGGTCATGGGGCCATCGTGCCCGCGCCGGGGCGGGTCAGGCGCGAGGGCGCTTCTTCCTGCGGGCCGCCGGGTTGCCGGTGCGGGACGCGCGGCGCTTCGTGTAGCGGGCGAGGGCCTCCTCGTACTCCGTGCGCCGCAGCTTCTCGCCGGGCGCCTCGGTGAACGTACGGAAGAAGTACGCGAGCAGGGAGCCGACGAAGCCGATGGCCTTCAGGCCGCGCAGGGCCTCCTCGCGGGCCGGGTCGGCCGGGCGGCGGCTGAAGCCCTCCCAGGTCTTGCGGAAGGCGATCGCGCTGCAGACGGCGAACATCAGGACCACCAGCACGTTGACGAAGCTGCCGATGTCGGCGATCTCCAGGCCCTCGTAGGCGAAGCGCAGGAGGAAGCAGGCGGCGACGGCCGCGGCGAGCGCGCCGACGGCGGCTCCGGCCCGGCGCAGGCCGTAGTGGCCGTCGTGGGCGACCCAGGTGGTGCCGAAGAAGCGGAGGGGCTCGGGCTGCGGGCCCTGCGGGGTCGCGGGGGCACCGGCGGAGGCCGCCGCGGTCTCGGACGGGCCGGAGGCCATTCCGTCGGGGGTCTCGCTGTTCTCGCTCACGGGGTCGAGTATCCCGCAGCCGGGGGCGGGGCCCGGGGGCGGTTACTGCCGGCCGTGCGTGCGGCCCCCGCGCCGGCGGGGGCCGCGTGCCGGGGTCAGCCCAGCTTCGAGACGTCGCGGACGGCGCCGCGGTCCGCGCTCGTCGCCATCGCCGCGTACGCGCGCAGCGCGGCCGAGACCTTGCGTTCGCGGTTCTTCGGCGCGTACACGCCGTTCAGCGCCGCGCGGCGGGTGGCCAGCTCGTCGTCGGAGACCAGGAGCTCGATCGAGCGGTTCGGGATGTCGATCCGGATGCGGTCGCCGTCCTCGACGAGCGCGATCGCGCCGCCGGAGGCAGCCTCGGGCGAGGCGTGGCCGATGGACAGGCCCGACGTACCACCGGAGAAGCGGCCGTCGGTGATCAGGGCGCAGGTCTTGCCGAGGCCGCGGCCCTTCAGGAAGGACGTCGGGTAGAGCATCTCCTGCATGCCGGGGCCGCCGCGCGGGCCCTCGTAGCGGATGACGACGACGTCGCCGTGCGTGATCTCCTTGCGGAGGATCTTGTCGACGGCCTCCTCCTGCGACTCGCAGACGACCGCCGGGCCCTCGAAGGTCCAGATCGACTCGTCGACGCCGGCCGTCTTCACGACGCAGCCGTCCAGGGCGAGGTTGCCCTTGAGGACCGCGAGGCCGCCGTCCTCGGAGTACGCGTGGGCGACGTCGCGGATGCAGCCGCCCTCGGCGTCCAGGTCGAGGGTGTCCCAGCGCTCCGACTGCGAGAAGGCGGTGGCGGAGCGGACGCAGCCGGGGGCCGCGTGCCACAGCTCGACGGCCTCGGGCGACGGGGAGCCGCCGCGCACGTCCCAGTTCTTCAGCCACTCGGCGAGGGTGTCGGCGTGCACCGCGTGCACGTCCTCGTTGAGCAGTCCGCCGCGGTTCAGCTCGCCCAGGAGGGCGGGGATGCCGCCGGCCCGGTGCACGTCCTCCATGTAGTACGTCCCGCCGGGCGCCACGTTGGGGGCGACCTTGGAGAGGCAGGGGACGCGGCGGGAGACCTCGTTGATGTCGTCGAGGTCGAAGTCCAGCTCCGCCTCCTGGGCGGCGGCCAGCAGGTGCAGGATCGTGTTGGTGGAGCCGCCCATGGCGATGTCCAGCGCCATGGCGTTCTCGAACGCGGCGCGGGTGCCGATGGAGCGCGGCAGGACCGTCGCGTCGTCCTGCTCGTAGTACCGCTTGGTGATGTCGACGATCGTGCGGCCGGCGTTCTCGTACAGCGCCCTGCGGGCCGTGTGCGTGGCGAGGACCGAGCCGTTGCCGGGGAGGGAGAGGCCGAGGGCCTCGGTCAGGCAGTTCATCGAGTTGGCGGTGAACATGCCGGAACAGCTGCCGCAGGTGGGACAGGCGTTCTCCTCGATACGGAGCATGTCCTCGTCGGAGATGCTCTCGTCGACCGCGTCGCTGATCGCGTTGACCAGGTCCAGCTTGCGGACCGTGCCGTCGACGAGGGTGGCCTTGCCGGCCTCCATCGGGCCGCCGGAGACGAAGACGGTCGGGATGTTCAGGCGCATCGCGGCCATGAGCATGCCCGGGGTGATCTTGTCGCAGTTCGAGATGCAGATGAGGGCGTCGGCGCAGTGGGCCTCGACCATGTACTCGACGCTGTCGGCGATCAGGTCGCGGGAGGGCAGGCTGTAGAGCATGCCGCCGTGGCCCATGGCGATGCCGTCGTCCACCGCGATGGTGTTGAACTCGCGGGGCACCGCGCCGGCGGCCTTGATCGCCTCGGAGACGATGCGGCCGACGGGGGCGAGGTGGGTGTGGCCGGGGACGAACTCGGTGAAGGAGTTGGCGACGGCGATGATCGGCTTGCCGATGTCCTCGCTCGCTACGCCGGACGCTCGCATGAGGGCGCGGGCGCCGGCCATGTTGCGGCCGTGGGTGACTGTGCGGGACCTCAGCGTGGGCATCGTCTTTCGCTCCTTCTGCGTCTAAGACTGTTCTTGAGGGTACGGCGTTCGGGCCAGGATGTGGGCCGGGTGTCCGCTATGCGGAAGCCTTCGGTGGGGGCGGGGGCGTGGGGCGGTGCGGGGGCGTTGCGCCTGCGGCGGGCTTGTTCCCCGCCCCGCCCCTTCCCGTACCCGGGGCTCCGCCCCGGACCCCGCGCCTCAAACGCCGGCGGGGCTGGGAGGGTCGACGCCGGGGCTGGGAGGTTCAGCGGCGGGGAGGGAAGGTTCCGCGGCGGGGCCGGGAGAACGGCTGGAAGGTTCGGCGGCTGGGACGGGAGGTTCGGCGCCGGGGGGATCGGGGGAACGGGTGGGGGGTTCGGCGGCGGGGGCCGGGGGGGTGGGGTCCGCCAGGTAGTGCTGAAGCGTGGGGGCCACCATCGTGATGATCTTTTCGGGGGGCGTCGACGCCAGCGGTTCCGCCTTCAGTACGTATCTCAGTATCGCGATGCCCACCATGTGCGAGGCGGCCAGCTCCGCACGGAAGGTGGCGTCCGGGACGTTCAGCCCGGCCGCCACGCGTTCCAGGAGGCGGCGGAGTACGAAGTCTCGGAGGACCTCGGCGGCCGCCTCGTTGGTGAGGGCGGAGCGGAGGACGGCCAGGAGGGGGGCGCGGGCGGCCGGGTTCTCCCAGATCGCGATGAAGGCGCGGGCCAGGCGTTCGCCCACGTCACGGGTGCCGCCTTCGAGGACCGCCGGGATCAGCAGGGCGGGCTCGAAGGACAGCTCGATCGCGGCGGCGAAGACCTCGTCCTTCGTACCGAAGTAGTGGTGGACCAGTGCGGAGTCCACGCCGGCCGCCCGGGCGATGCCCCGGACCGAGGTCCTGTCGTAACCACGCTCGGCGAACTCCGTGCGGGCGGCCTCCAGGATGCGGGTCCGCGCGTCCGGGCCGCTGTCCGCCGCGGCACGGGCGGGGCGGCCCCGGCGCCTGGGGGCCGGCGCGTCCGGGGTCATGGGCGGGGGGCCCGCTCGGCGGACGAGGCGAGGTGGAGCCGGGTGAAGGCGAGCGCTTCGGCGAGGTCGGCCTCGCGTTCGGCGGTGGACATCGCGCGGCGGGTGTTGACCTCGATGACCACGTGGCCGTCGAAGCCGGAACCCGCCAGCCGCTCCAGCAACTCCGCGCAGGGCTGGTCGCCCCGGCCGGGCACCAGGTGCTCGTCCTTGTTGGAGCCCTTGCCGTCGGCCAGGTGGACGTGGGCGAGCCGGTCGCCCATCCGGTCGACCATGGCCAGGCCGTCCGTGCGGGCGGTCGCGGTGTGCGACAGGTCCACCGTGAAGTGGCGGTAGTCGTCGTTGGTGACGTCCCAGTCGGGGGCGTACGCGAGCATCTCGCGGTCCCGGTAGCGCCACGGGTACATGTTCTCGACGGCGAACCGGACGTCCGTCTCGTCGGCCATCCGCCAGATCCCGGTGACGAAGTCGCGGGCGTAGTTGCGCTGCCACCGGAACGGGGGATGGACGACGACCGTGGACGCGCCGAGCTTCTCGGCCGCGGCCCGGGCCCGCTGGAGCTTGACCCACGGGTCGGTGGACCAGACCCGCTGGGTGATCAGCAGACAGGGCGCGTGGACGGCGAGGATCGGCACCTGGTGGTAGTCGGAGAGCCGGCGCAGGGCCTCGATGTCCTGGCTGACCGGGTCGGTCCAGACCATGACCTCGACACCGTCGTAGCCGAGGCGCGCGGCGATCTCGAAGGCCGTCGCCGTCGACTCCGGATAGACCGAGGCCGTCGACAGGGCGACCTTCGCATCCGGGACGCGCACCACTGGTTCTGCCACGCAGACAGCGTACGGGCAGTGGTGCGCCCCACCGAGGGAGTGCGGCGGAAAGTGAGAAGGGCCATGGGCCCGGACCCCGCCGGTGCGGCGGTCAGTTCAGGGCGGCGGCCTCGCGCGACGGCAGGTGGTCCAGGCGGCGCAGGATCACGCCCTCGCGCAGCGCCCAGGGGCAGATCTCCAGCTCCTCGACGTCCAGCAGGTCCATCGCTCCCTCCGCCACCAGCGCCCCGGCCAGCAGCTGCGCGGCGCGGCCCTCGGAGACGCCGGGCAGGGTGCCGCGCTCCTCCGCGGTCATCGCGGCCAGCTTCGGCACCCACTCCTCCAGCGCCTTGCGGCTGAGGGTGCGCGGCACGTACTGGCCCTCGGTGGAACGGGCCGCGCCCGCGATCCTGGCGAGCTGCTTGAACGTCTTGGAGGTGGCCACGACGTGGTCCGGGCGGCCGATGCGGGCGAAGTCGCCGACGCTGCGGGCGATGCGCGCCCGTACGTGCCGGCGCAGCGCCTTGACCTCCGCCGGATCCGGCGGGTCGCCCGGCAGCCAGCCCGCGGTGAGGCGCCCGGCGCCCAGCGGCAGCGACACGGCGGCGGCCGGTTCCTCGTCCATCCCGTACGCGATCTCCAGCGAGCCGCCGCCGATGTCCAGGACCAGCAGCTTCCCGGCCGACCAGCCGTACCAGCGGCGGGCGGCGAGGAAGGTGAGCCGGGCCTCCTCCGTGCCGCTGAGGACCGCGAGGTCGACGCCCGTCTCGTCCCGTACCCGTTCGAGCACCTGGTCGGCGTTGCTCGCGTCACGTACCGCGGAGGTCGCGAAGGCGAGGACGTCCTCGCAGCCCTTGTCCTCGGCGGCGTCGAGCGCGGCGGCGATCGTCCCGACCAGCCGGTCCACGCCGAGCGGGCCGATCGCGCCGTCCTCGTCGAGAAGTTCGGCCAGGCGCAGCTCGGCCTTGTGCGAGTGCGCGGGCAGCGGGCGGGCGCCGGGGTGCGCGTCGACCACCAGCAGATGAACCGTGTTCGACCCCACGTCGAGGACTCCGAGTCTCATACGGGGAACGCTACTGCGGGCGGCGGACTTACTCTGGGCGCGTGCCAAAGACGAAAAAGGCGAAGCCGGGCAAAGCCGCGAAGAAGCAGGACCGCGCGCAGGACATCAAGCACGTGGAGAAGGTGGAGATGCGGGTACCGGCGACGACGGAGCCCGATCCCTCCGACGAGACGGAGCTCGACTTCCCGCGCGCCTGGGTGGAGTTCCCCGACCCCGCCGACGACGAGCAGGTCTTCCGCTGCGACCTGACCTGGCTGACGTCCAGGTGGACGTGCATCTTCGGCAGCGGCTGCCAGGGCATCCAGGCGGGCCGCGCGGACGACGGCTGCTGCACGCTGGGCGCCCATTTCTCGGACGAGGACGACGAGAAGCGGGTGGCCGGTCATGTCGCGCGCCTCACTCCGGAGCTGTGGCAGTTCCACGACGTGGGTACGGAGACGGGCTGGACCCAGACCGACGACGACGGGGAGCGGCAGACGCGGCGCTGGCAGGGCTCGTGCATCTTCCAGAACCGGCCGGGTTTCCCCGGCGGGGCCGGTTGCTCGCTGCACATCCTGGCGCTGCGGGAGGGCCGGGAGCCGCTGGAGACCAAGCCGGACGTGTGCTGGCAGCTGCCCGTGCGGCGTACGTACGAGTGGATCGACCGCCCCGACGACACGCGGGTGCTCCAGGTCTCGATCGGTGAGTACGACCGGCGGGGCTGGGGGCCGGGCGGCCACGACCTGCACTGGTGGTGCACGTCGGCGACCTCGGCGCACGGCGGCGGTGAGCCGGTGTACGTGTCCTACCGGCCGGAGCTGATCGAGCTGATGGGCAAGGAGGCGTACGGCAAGCTGACCGAGCTGTGCGAGCAGCGGCTCGCCTCGCTGCTGCCGATGGCCCCGCACCCGGCGGACCCGGCGTAGGCCCCGGGGCCGCCGCCCCGCACGGTCAGTCCGCGCGGGGCGGGGTGCTCGGGCCCTTCGGCGGGGCGGGCGGTTCGGACGAGCCGGCCGGGTCCGGGGTGGGGTCCGGCCCGGTCTCCGTGGGCGTCGGGGTGGGCGTGGGGTCCGGTGGGTCGGGCGTCGGGGCGGAGGGGTCCGGGGTGGGCTCCGGCTCCGGCGATGTGGGCGTGGGGTCGGCGGGGACCGGCGGGTGCGGGTGGAGGTTGCCGCGCGGGTGGCCGGTGCGTGGCGAGGGGCCTGGGGCCGGTGGCTCGGCCCCGTGGCCGTGCAGGGCGACGACCGCGCCCGAGGGGGCGAGGGTGAGGTGGGCGGTCCAGGGGCCGGCGGGCTCCCGGGCGTGGTCCACGAGGGCGCGGATCGTGATGCTGCCGCCCGCGGGGAGCTTCCCGGAGGATTGGCTCAGGCGCACCCAGGACCGGTCGGTGGCCGCGGACCAGGAGACCGGTCCGGCCTTGGACGCGGTGAGCGTGACGAAGGTGGTGGAGCCGGAGGTGCGGGCCTCGACGGTGAGCCGGCCCTCGCCGTGGCCCGCGGGGTCGCGGGACGGGCCGGCACCCGGGCTGATGATCTCGGCGGAGACCTCCGGCAGGGTGTCCCCGTCCGTGAAGGGGCTGCCGGCGTCGGGGCGGGCGTTGCCGGCGTTCTCGTAGGGGGCGTAGGGGGTCTCGTCGGCGCCGGTGTCGCTGTCGGCGGCGCTGACCGTGGAGCCGTCGCGGCCCTCGCCGGTGAGCGGCGCCCCCCGGTAGGCGGACCACAGGGCGATGACGGGGGCGGCGACGACGGTGGCGACGACCGTCGTCGTCATGACCCGGGAGCGCAGCCGGTCGCGGCGCGCGGCGTGGTCCTTGGGGTCCATGGGGAAGCCGGTGCGGTCGAAACGCGGAGTGGCGGACCGATTCTTCTGGTGTTTCTGCGCATGCAGCATGGCCACGTAAGCGGAGGGGCGCGGTGCCTCCACGACCGGCAGCACGGCGGCCGGCGTCACCGTCTTCCCGGGCCACGGCCCCTCGGCGCCGGCCCGCTCGGCGGCGCGGCGGCAGCGCGGGCAGTCGTCCACGTGCCGCACCAGCTCGCGGCGCAGGGTGGCGGAGAGCAGCGCGCGGTGGTCGCCGGTGAGCCGGCCGGCCGTGGGGCAGTTGCCCTTCTCGACGACGGCCAGGGCGGCCCGGGTGCGCTCGACCTCGCAGGCGGCGCCGGCCAGCAGCTCGCGGGCGGACGTGGGGTCGAGGCCGAGGACGGCGGCGACCGCGCGCGGGGTCAGTCCGTGCCGTACGGCCAGCTCCAGGGCCTCGCGCTGCTCCGGCGTGGTGCCCGCCGCCTCGGGCCAGGCCAGCTGGGCCAGCTCCCGGCGGTGCGCCTCGGTGGCGGCGGGGCTCTCCGGCTCGGCGGGGGCCGGGTCCTTGGGGGCGTGGACCGCGGGCGGTGCGGTGCGGGGCGTGCGGCGGGCGGTTCGGGGTGCGGGCGGGGCGGGGCGGTCCTCGGCGGCGGGCCTGCGGTGCGGGCGGGCGCCGTCGGGGCGGCGGTGGGCGCGGCGGCCCTGCTTCTGCTCGGTGAGCCGGCGCAGACACGTCCACCTCGCCAGGGCGTACAGCCAGGTTTTACGTTCCTCCTCGTCGGCCGGGCAGCGGGCGCCCTGCCGTTCGGCCAGGGCCAGGACCCCGCCGAGCGCCTCGGTGGCGGCGTCGTGGTCGCAGAGGACGGAGAGGCAGTAGGTGAACAGGCCGTCGAGATGCGGCTCGTAACGGGCGGGCGGCCGCTTCGGCGAGGAGTGGGGCGCGCGATGCTGCCCCCGGTGCGCGCCGGGGGTGTCCGTGGGCGTCTCCAGCCTGCTGCTCGTCACCTTGCGACCGTAGGCAGGGCGGGGCGGGCGCCCCGTGCTCCCCGAGGAGATTTAACCCTTACGGGTGAATGTATCGCGCGATAAAGGACAGGAGTTCCCCGCCCCACTGTCCGACCCCACCTATACGGTGGCGCCATGGCTGCCCGTACGAAATCCGCGAAGGACCGGCCGTCCTACCGCTGCACCGAATGCGGCTGGACCACCGCGAAGTGGCTCGGCCGTTGCCCCGAGTGCCAGGCGTGGGGGACGGTCGAGGAGTTCGGCGGTGCCACCGCCGTCCGGACCACGGCGGCGGGCCGCGTCTCCACCGCCGCGCTCCCCATCGGCCAGGTCGACAGCCGGCAGGCCACCGCCCGCCCCACCGGTGTGGGCGAGCTGGACCGGGTGCTGGGCGGTGGTCTGGTGCCCGGGGCCGTGGTGCTGCTCGCGGGCGAGCCGGGCGTCGGCAAGTCCACGCTGCTGCTCGACGTCGCGGCGAAGGCGGCGAGCGACGAGCACCGCACGCTGTACGTGACCGGCGAGGAGTCCGCTTCCCAGGTCCGGATGCGGGCCGACCGCATCCGGGCGATCGACGACCACCTGTATCTGGCGGCGGAGACCGATCTGTCGGCGGTGCTCGCCCACCTCGACGCGGTCAAGCCCTCGCTGCTGGTCCTGGACTCGGTGCAGACCGTGGCCTCGCCGGAGATCGAGGGGGCGCCGGGTGGGATGGCCCAGGTCCGCGAGGTGGCGGGGGCGCTGATCCGGGCCTCCAAGGAGCGGGGGATGTCGACGCTGCTCGTCGGCCATGTGACCAAGGAGGGCGCGATCGCCGGGCCCCGGCTCCTTGAGCACCTGGTCGACGTGGTGCTGTCGTTCGAGGGCGACCGACATGCCCGGCTGCGTCTGGTGCGCGGCGTCAAGAACCGGTACGGGGCGACCGACGAGGTCGGCTGCTTCGAGCTGCACGACGAGGGCATCACGGGTCTGGCCGACCCGTCCGGCCTCTTCCTCACGCGGCGCGACGAGCCGGTGCCGGGCACCTGCCTCACCGTGACCCTGGAGGGCAAGCGGCCCCTGGTCGCGGAGGTGCAGGCGCTCACGGTGGACTCCCAGATCCCTTCGCCGCGGCGCACCACGTCGGGCCTGGAGACGTCCCGGGTGTCGATGATGCTCGCGGTCCTGGAGCAGCGCGGCCGGATCAGTTCGCTGGGCAAGCGGGACATCTACAGCGCGACGGTGGGCGGCGTGAAGCTGTCCGAGCCGGCCGCGGACCTGGCCATCGCGCTGGCGCTGGCGAGCGCGGCGAGCGACACACCGCTGCCGAAGAACCTGGTGGCGATCGGCGAGGTGGGGCTCGCGGGCGAGGTCAGGCGGGTCACGGGGGTGCAGCGGCGGCTGGCCGAGGCGCACCGGCTGGGTTTCACGCACGCCCTGGTGCCGACCGATCCGGGCAGGGTCCCGGCCGGTATGAAGGTCACGGAAGTGGCCGACATGGGCGACGCACTCAGAGCACTCCCGCGCCGGACCCGTGCCCAGGCCCCCGGGGAGGGCGACGCGCGCCGGTAGACTTTGCCCTGGTCTCGCCCGTCCGTACGAACGGTACGAGGGACCACGGGGATGTGTCAGACACCCCTGGGTCCTTCGATTGGATCCGGCCTGCTCCGAGAGACAGGCCCCGAGGGCACCGCAAACCTGTGACCGGAGGAGTGCAGTGGCAGCCAGCGACCGGGCAGCATCGCCCGGAAAGTCCGGCCAAACCACCGGTAACGAGGCGCTGATGCGCGCCTCGTTGAGCGCCGTCGCGCCCGGTATGGCCCTGCGGGACGGCCTGGAGCGCATTCTCCGCGGCAACACCGGGGGTCTGATCGTGCTCGGCATGGACAAGACCGTCGAATCGATGTGCACCGGCGGCTTCGTGCTGGACGTGGAGTTCACCGCGACCCGGCTGCGGGAGCTGGCGAAGCTCGACGGGGCCCTGATCCTCGACAAGGACATGACCAAGATCCTGCGGGCCGGGGTGCAGCTGGTCCCGGACGCGTCGATCCCCACCGAGGAGACCGGTACCCGCCACCGCACGGCGGACCGGGTCTCCAAGCAGTGCAACTTCCCGGTCGTCTCGGTCTCCCAGTCGATGCGCCTGATCGCGCTGTACGTGAACGGGGAGCGCCGGGTCCTGGAGGAGTCGGCGGCGATCCTGTCCCGCGCCAACCAGGCGCTCGCGACGCTGGAGCGGTACAAGCTGCGGCTCGACGAGGTCGCCGGGACGCTCTCCGCGCTGGAGATCGAGGACCTGGTGACCGTCCGGGACGTGACGGCGGTGGCGCAGCGCCTGGAGATGGTCCGCCGGATCGCGACGGAGATCGCGGAGTACGTGGTGGAGCTCGGCACCGACGGCCGGCTGCTGTCGCTCCAGCTGGACGAGTTGATCGCGGGCGTGGAGCCGGAGCGCGAGCTGGTCGTGCGCGACTACGTGCCGGAGCCGACCGCGAAGCGTTCGCGCACGGTGGCGGAGGCGCTGACCGAGCTGGACTCGCTGACCCACACGGAGCTGCTCGAACTCCCGGTCGTGGCGCGGGCGCTGGGCTACAGCGGCTCGCCCGAGACGCTGGACTCGGCGGTGTCGCCGCGCGGTTTCCGGCTGCTGGCGAAGGTGCCGCGGCTGCCGGGCGCGATCATCGACCGGCTCGTGGAGCACTTCGGCGGTCTGCAGAAGCTGCTCGCGGCGAGCGTGGACGACCTCCAGACGGTGGACGGGGTCGGCGAGGCCCGGGCGCGCAGCGTGCGCGAGGGCCTGTCCCGGCTGGCCGAGTCCTCGATCCTCGAACGGTACGTGTAGGCCCCGGGCCCGGGCCCTCTCCGGCCCGGCCCGTGGCCGCGTTCAGTCCTTCGCGAGGACGAACGAGGCGCGCTGCACGGGCTCTCCCGGCGCCTTGGCCTCCACGAGGTACGTGCCCGGCTTGGCCTTCCCCGGCGGCGGCGTCGCGCACTTGGGGGCGCTCCTGGCCCGGTCCCACTCCACGGTGTGCACGACGGTCGTCCCGGCGGGCACCTCCAGGAGTACGGGCGCCGGTTTGCGCGGGCAGTCCTTCGACGACCACACCTCGTCGTCGTCCCCGCCCGCCTCGGTGACGGTGAGCACCGCGTTCTTCGGGCCGAAGTCGGCCTTGCAGGCGGTGGACGAGGTGTTCGTGGCGAACAGGCGGAACTTCGGCTTCTGGTCGGGCCCGTAGCTGAGTTCGGTCTTCAGGCCGAGCCGGATCGCGCCCGGGGCGCAGTCGGGGAGCGAGGAGCCCGCCGGCACCGGCCGTGCGGCCTTCACGACGCCGCCGGAACCGGGGACGGAGCCCGAACCGGAAGCGGGACCCGAACCGGTGTCCTGGCCACCGCCGTTGGCGTCCGCGGCGTCCGAGCCGCCGCCCGTACCGGCGGAACCGCCGTCCGAACTGCCGTCCTTGTCACCGCCGCTGCCGCCGGAGCCGTCCGACTCGTCGCGCCCGCCGGGCTGTTCGCTGATCGCCGGACCGGAACCGGAAGGTCCTGGGGTGATCGAATCGACGGGGCTGGAGCCGGGCGCCTTGGAGTCGTCGTGGGGATCCCCCTTGCCGCCACCGGAGGTGACGGCCCATGCGATCAGCAGCGCGAGCAGCACGACCAGGGCCGCCGCGACCGCCCTCCGGCGCCAGTAGATGCTGGAGGGTAGCGGCCCGATCGGATTACGCAGAGTTCCCACGGCGCAAACTGTACGAGAGATCCGGCCCAACTCCCGCCCCACCCGCCGCCTTGGCCTCCAAGTTTTGCGGATCATCATTCCGCGACGGCCAGTTCGGCCACCGAGCGGGCCCGATATTCCTCTCAGTGACCCGTCAATCACTTGGAGGCATCAGTTCCGGCCGGGGCGGATCCAGCCCGTGGGCCAGTTGCCGCAACGGCTCGCGGCGCGTGGGGCCACTTGCCGGAACGCCGGGGCCACCCGGGCCGGCTTCGAACTCCCCTCCCCCGCGCCCGCTCTCCGGGCGAGGAGGGGAGTTCGCGGACGGGCCCCGGGCCGGGGGCAGACGGGTGGCGTTATCACTCCAAGGGCTCGTTCGCGGCGTGACACCCCCGTGCCCGTGACCTCCGTCCGCCCTTCCGTGTCAGGATCGACGGTGCGATGACTGCCACGACTGCGACCCAGATGCCCCCCTCCTCCCTCCACACCCCCGTCATCGGGTGGTTCGACCAGCACGCCCGCGATCTGCCCTGGCGCCGCCCCGAAGCGGGGGCCTGGGGTGTGATGGTGAGCGAGTTCATGCTGCAGCAGACCCCCGTCAACCGGGTCCTCCCGGTGTACGAGCAGTGGCTGGCCCGCTGGCCGCGCCCCGCCGACCTCGCGGCCGAGCCGCCCGGCGAGGCGGTCCGCGCCTGGGGCCGACTCGGCTACCCCCGCCGGGCCCTGCGCCTGCACGGGGCCGCCCAGGCGATAACGGAACGCCACGGCGGCGACGTACCGAGCGAGCACGCCCAGCTGCTCGCGCTGCCCGGCATCGGCGAGTACACGGCGGCGGCCGTGGCCTCGTTCGCCTACCGGCAGCGGCACGCCGTCCTGGACACCAACGTCCGCCGGGTCTTCGCCCGGGCCGCGACCGGCATCCAGTACCCGCCGAACGCGACCACCGCAGCAGAACGCAGGCTCGCCCGGGAGCTGCTGCCCGACGAGGACGAGCGGGCGGCCCGCTGGGCGGCGGCCACGATGGAGTTGGGCGCCCTCGTCTGCACCGCGAAGAACGAGGACTGCTCGCGCTGCCCGATCGCGGAGCAGTGCGCCTGGCGGCTCGCCGGGAAGCCCGCGCACCAGGGGCCGCCGCGCCGGGGCCAGACCTACGCCGGCACGGACCGGCAGGTGCGCGGCAGGCTCCTCGCCGTGCTGCGCGACGCCGTCGGGCCGGTGCCGCAGACGGCGCTCGACGCGGTGTGGGACGAGCCGGTGCAGCGGGCCCGCGCGCTGGACGGCCTGGTCTCCGACGGGCTGGTCGAGCCGCTGGCCGGCGGCCGCTACCGGCTGCCGCTCACCTGACGGGCCGGGCCCGGCCCGTCTTCGCGACCAGGAGACGACCGGGCCCGCCCGCCTTCGTGACACCTGCGGACAGGGCCCGTCCGCCTCGTGACGTCGACGAGGCGGACGGGCCCTGTCCGCGTCCGGCGCGGGGCCCTTTGTCCGGTCTCCTCCCTGCGCTGTTACACAACCGATGGCCAGCCGTGCGCCCTCCTACGGCTGCTCCGCACAGCCCCGTGACAACAGCTCCGTAGCGTCTGCGACGTCGGCCGCACGACCAGCGGCCGGCAGCGGTACGAGCGGTACTACGGGGTTCCACGGGGATGGAGGCGGTTGTGATGGCGCAGAGCGAGGTGCTCGGCTTCGAGGAGTACGTACGGACCCGGCAGGAGGCGCTGTTGCGCAGCGCGCGCCGGCTCGTGCCGGACCCCGTGGACGCCCAGGACCTGCTGCAGACCGCGCTGGCCCGCACCTACGGCCGCTGGGACCGCATCGAGGACAAGTCCCTCGCCGACGCCTATCTGCGCCGCGTCATGATCAACACCCGGACCGAGTGGTGGCGGGCCCGCAAGCTCGACGAGGTCCCCACCGAGCAGCTGCCCGACGCCAGCATCGAGGACGGCACCGAACAGCGCGCCGACCGCGCCCTGCTGATGGACATTCTGGGCGTGCTGGCTCCCAAGCAGCGCAGTGTCGTCGTCCTGCGACACTGGGAGCAGATGAGCACGGAGGAGACGGCGGCGGCGCTCGGCATGTCGGCCGGTACGGTGAAGAGCACGCTGCACCGTGCGCTGGCACGACTGCGCCAGGAGCTGGAGAACAGGGAAGCGGCGGGCCGGGAGGCCCGGCTCGCCGAGGAGCGGGGGCGGGAGCGGTGCGCGGCCTGACAGGCAGCGGTGACGACGGGACGGTCACCGGCACAACGGGCGGCGCCGGCAGGCGCCCGCTGACCGGCTGGGCGGCGAGCAGCGCGGCCCTGGCCGGGATCGCCGTCTTCGGACTGTTCGCCGTCAGCTGCTCCACCGGTGGCACGGGCACGCGGGACGAGGGTCCGGCGGGCACCGAGCCGGTCGCCCAGCTCACGCCGAGCACGGCGGCGTCCTCCACGGCGCGTCCCGCGCCCCGGGTGGACGCGGTGGCGCTGCTCAAGGCGGACCCGAAGGTGAGCGGGCGGGTCCGGATGGACCTGAAGCCGTGCAGCGGTGACGAGTACCCGGTGGACACCTCGTACGGGAAGCTCACCGGCGGCCCGTCCGCCGACGTCGTGGTGAACGTGCTGACCTGCGGCGACTCGGTGGGGGTCGGCACCTATGTGTACCGGCCGCGCGCCGACGGCACGTACGCGAACGTCTTCTCCGTCGAGCAGCCCGCCGTCTACGGCACCATCGACCGGGGGGACCTGGTGGTGACGACCCAGTTGTACGAGAAGAAGGACTCGGTGGTCTATCCCTCGGGCGAGGAAGTGATCACGTACCACTGGGCGAGCGGCCGGTTCGGCGAGGAGGACCGGGTGCACAACGACTTCAACCGAGCCGTGGGCGCGGGCGACGAAGACCTCCCCGAGCCCACGGAACCGCCGAAGAACTGAGGGCTTTCCGATGGCCGAGACCCATGTGCTGTTCGTCGAGGACGACGACGTCATCCGCGAGGCCACCCAGCTGGCACTGGAGCGGGACGGCTTCGCGGTCACCGCGGTGCCCGACGGGCTGAGGGGCCTGGAGGCGTTCCGGGCGGACCGGCCCGACATCGCCCTGCTCGACGTCATGGTGCCCGGACTGGACGGGGTCAGCCTCTGCCGCCGCATCCGCGACGAGTCGACGGTCCCCGTGATCATGCTGTCGGCGCGGGCCGACTCGATCGACGTGGTCCTCGGCCTGGAGGCCGGTGCCGACGACTACGTCACCAAGCCCTTCGACGGGGCGGTCCTGGTGGCCCGGATCAGGGCCGTGCTGCGCCGCTTCGGCCATGCGTCGGGCGGCGCGGCCGGCGGCGGGCGGCCGGAGCCCGCGGCCGGGGGCGGGGGCGGGGTGCTGGTCTTCGGGGAGCTGGAGGTCGACACCGAGGGCATGGAGGTCCGCAGGGGCGGTGCGCAGGTGGGGCTGACCCCGACCGAGATGCGGCTGCTCCTGGAGTTCTCGTCCGCGCCCGGCACGGTGCTCTCCCGCGACAAGCTGCTGGAGCGGGTCTGGGACTACGGCTGGGGCGGCGACACCCGGGTCGTGGACGTCCATGTACAGCGGCTGCGGACGAAGATCGGACAGGACCGCATCGAGACGGTCCGCGGTTTCGGCTACAAGCTCCGGGCATGAGGCGCCTCTCCCTGCGGACGGGCGTCCGCTGGAAGATCAGCATCGCGATCGCGGCGGTCGGCGCGCTGATCGCGGTCGCGCTGAGCCTGGTGGTGCACAACGCGGCCCGCGTCTCGATGCTGGAGAACGCCCGTGAGGTCCAGCTGGAGCGGCTGACGTACGCGCAGCTGCTCTACGAGGCGAAGAAGACGCAGAAGGCCGACCCCCGGTTCGGGGCGAAGCTCAACGACCCGACGATGCCGCGGAGCCTGCGCCAGGAGACCCGGCGCAACCGCCGCGCCACGCACGTCGAGGACTCCGGCGGGGCGCCCGACGTCTGGGCGGCCGTCCCGGTGGGCAGCGGGAACGTGCTGTCGCTGCACACCCGGCTCGCGGACCGCTCGATCACGGTGATGGGCGATCTGGACCGGGCCCTGCTCATCGGTTCGGTCTCGGTGGTCCTGGGCGGCTCCGCGCTGGGCGTGCTGATCGGCGGTCAGCTCTCGCGCCGGCTGCGCAAGGCGGCTACGGCGGCGGGCAAGGTCGCCCAAGGCCACACGGACGTCCGGGTAGGGGAGGCGGTCGGCGGTGTGGTGCGGGACGAGACCGATGAGCTGGCCCGTGCGGTGGACGCGCTGACCGACGCCCTGAACGAGCGGATCGAGGCCGAGCGCCGGGTCACCGCGGACATCGCGCACGAGCTGCGCACCCCCGTGACCGGGCTGCTGACGGCGGCCGAACTGCTGCCGCCGGGCCGCCCCACGGAGCTGGTGCGCGACCGGGCGCAGGCGATGCGCACGCTGGTCGAGGACGTGCTGGAGGTGGCCCGGCTGGACAGCGCGTCGGAGCGGGCCGAGCTCCAGGAGATCGCGCTCGGCGAGTTCGTCAGCCGCCGGGTGGCACTGCTGGACCCGGACGTACGGGTGCAGGTGGTCCACGAGTCGTGGGTGAACACAGATCCGCGCCGCCTGGAACGCATCCTGGGCAACCTGCTGGGCAACGCGGCCAGGCACGGGTCGACCCCGGTGGAGGTCACGGTCGAAGGCCGGGTGGTCCGGGTACGCGATCACGGGCCGGGGTTTCCGGCGGCGCTGCTGCGGGAGGGGCCGAGCCGGTTCCGTACCGGGTCGACCGACCGGGCCGGGCAGGGGCACGGGCTGGGGCTGACGATCGCGGCCGGGCAGGCGCGGGTGCTCGGGGCCCGGCTGACCTTCCGCAACGCGGCCCCGGAGGGTGCGGCGGAGGGCAGCGGCGGGGCGGTCGCGGTGCTGTGGCTGCCCGAGCACGCGCCGACGGCCACGGGCAGCTATCCCATGCTCCAGTTCGCGGAACAGCGGTCCCCCGAGCCGGAGGGCGGCGGGCGGAAGGTCGGCGGCGGGCGGTGACACGGGCGAGGGCCCCGGGGTGTGCCCCGGGGCCCTCGCCCGGCTCCGTGCGCGGCCTGAAGCCCGCCTGAAAGACGTCGACGGCGACCCCGAGGAGAAGCGGCGAGGCCGCTCTCGAAGTCGCCGTCGAACCGGTCACCCGGGCTCAGGTCCCGCAGGCCCCGGTGGCCGGGGGTGTCACGGGCGGATCAGACGTTGATGCCGTGGTTGTGCAGGAAGTTGACCGGGTTGATCGCCGAACCGTAGTTCGGGGTGGTCCGGATCTCGAAGTGCAGGTGCGGGCCGCTGGAGTTGCCGGTGTTGCCGGACAGGGCGATCTTCTGGCCCTTCTCCACGTGCTGGCCGACGTGCACGTCGATCTGCGACAGGTGCGCGTACTGCGAGTACGTACCGTTGCCGTGCTTGATCACGATGGCGTTGCCGTACGCGGGGCCGTCACCGGCGCCGTTCGGGCCGGCCTTCACGACGGTGCCCTCGTGGGCGGCCTCGACCGGGGTGCCGATCGGCACGGCGAAGTCCTGGCCGGAGTGCTTGTGCGCCCAGCGGCTGCCGTCGTTGCCGAAGCTCGCGCTCAGCTGGTACTGGTCGACCGGGGCCTCCCAGGCGAGCTTCGCGGCGCGCTTGGTGGCGGCCTCCTTCTTGGCGTCCGCCTTCTTCTTGGCCTCCTCCGCCTTCTTGGCGGCGGTGTGCTCGGCGGCCTTGCCCTGCGCGGCCGCCTGCTGGGCGACCGAGTCGGCGGTGGCCGTGGTCACCAGGCTCGAGGCCTGGGGGGCGTCCGCAGTGCCGGCGGCGAACGCAGCACCCGCACCGAGAACCATCGACGTCCCCACACCGGCTGCCACCACGGCGCCTCGAACACGGGAGACGGACGGGCGGCGGGACTGGAACGTAACGCGCTTCGACATAAGCGGAAAACCTCCGGAGATGGCTGGACCCGGCGGTGCGCCGGGCTGGCCATACCTTGGTAACCCGCACCCCCAGCTGGGCTCAAACACCCCATCTACGATCAAAAGCCGTAGAAAGCTCCCCGGGAATTCGCCCGGCAGGTCCCCGCCCGAGCCCCTCCGGAAGACCGCCGAAAGTCCTCGCCGGAACAGGTTTAAGCCCAGTTCCAACCCGCCCTATCCGGACATACGCCGCTTCTGCGGGCATTCGGCACCTCGCATACCGAGGGCCCGCCCGCCGTAGGGCCGAAAGACCCCCGACGGATCGGGCCCGCTTCTCCTAAGGCGGCTAGTAGGCCTCGAATGGCCTGTGCGCCTTGTCACCGGCGGTGGGACCGAAGGCCGTCCGTTTCGGGACCTTCGGCCCGGTGCCGATCGCTACCCGACGGGCAGCGCGGTCACCTTCTCGGCGTGCAGCGCCACCAGCTGCTTGCCGCCCGAGGCCAGGTACCAGCGGTCGATGTCACCGGAGCCGTCGTTGTACGTCCAGAGCACCTTGCCGTCGGCCGGGTCGAAGGCGTGGACGCCGCCGTTCTTGTCGAACTGGGTCGCCCCGTAGAGGACGTCGCCCACCTTGGCGAACTGCCACGGGGCGGCCACGTCCAGGCTTCCCTTGTTGTGCCAGTGACGCTTTCCGGTCGCCGGGTCGACCGCCCACAGGGCGTGGACGGTGTCGGAGACGTAGAGGACGCCGTCCAGCACCGCCGGGTCGTTGAACCGGCTGTACTCCTCGGTCGCGAAGGACCAGCGCTCCGCACCGGTCTCCAGGTCGAAGGCGCGCATCCGCTCGCCGGTCGCGATGATGACGAGGCCCCCGTGGACAGCGAAGCCCCGGTTGGCTGTGCGGCCGATCTTCTTCGTCCAGACCTGGTGGCCGGTGGCGGTGTCGCGGACCGTGAGGTTCTCGCGGAAGTCCGTGTAGACGAGGCGCTTGCCGGAGACCTGCGCGGTGATGCCGTTCTGCTCGGTGCCGTGGTCGCGCCGCTCGCGCCAGACGACCTTGCCCGAGCCGGTGGAGATGGCGGCGATCACGTTGTCCGGGGTCCGGAAGTTCTTGTCCAGGATTCCCGCGACGACGTAGACGTGGTCGGCGTCCGCGGCGATGACCCGGGGCTGGGAGTACTCCTTGTCGCCCAGCCGGCTGCGCCAGGTGTCCCGGCCGGTCTTGGGGTCGAGCCCGATGATGTTGCCGTCGTACCGGGCGCTGGCCAGGTAGAGGGTGCCGTCGCCGATCAGCATGCTCGCGCCCGGGGTGGTGACCTCCGCGCGGGACCAGATCTCCTTGCCGGTGGTCAGGTCGCGGGCCACCAGCGGGTCACCGGAGACGAGCACCACGTCGTCGACCACGGCGACCGCGGATATCCAGGCCAGTCCGTCGAAGGTGGTGGCGTGCTGCCAGGCGGGCTTCGGCTTCCCACCCGGCGCGGGGGCCGCGCCCCCGGGCTTCCGAGAGCCCGAGCCGCCGTCTTCGACCGGCTCCTCCACCGGCCCGCAGGCCGCGGTCCCGGCCCCCAGCAGAGCCAGACCCGCTCCGGCCCCGGCCAGCTTGATCATCCGCCTGCGTGACACATCGCCTCTGCCCATGGCGTGCCCATCCCCCTCGCTGTTCATCTCTCGGGTCCTTCGTTTGCGAACGAGAACCTCCCCCGGGCAGGTCGCCCGAGGCCGGGCCAGACTAACCAGCGAATTTCGGCCAACGCGCGTAGCGAACGCGACCGGGACGTTCCTGTGACGCTTCTGTCACCGTGCCGCACGCGCGAAAGAAGCGGTGCCGAACGCGAAGAGGGGCGGCCCCGGACCGGTCGAAACCGGTCCGGGGCCGCCCCTTGACCACGTGCGGGCCCTACCGCCCCGAAGGGCGGCAGACGCCTGTCACGCTTCCTTCGTCAGGTTCGGGCCGGTGCCGCCCGCAGCCTGCTCGATCGGCGGGACGTCGGGCAGAGCCGACTTCTCCTCGCCGCGGAAGGTGAACTTCTGCTCGTCACCCTCGCCCTCGCTGCCGACGACCACGATGTGGCCGGGGCGCAGCTCGCCGAAGAGGATCTTCTCGGAGAGGACGTCCTCGATCTCGCGCTGGATCGTCCGGCGCAGCGGCCGGGCGCCCATCACGGGGTCGTAGCCCTTCTTCGCGAGCAGCTTCTTGGCGTCCGTGCTGAGCTCGATGCCCATGTCACGGTCCTTGAGCCGCTCGTCCACCTTCGCGATCATCAGGTCGACGATCTGGATGATGTCTTCCTGGCTGAGCTGGTGGAAGACGACCGTGTCGTCGACACGGTTGAGGAACTCGGGCCGGAAGTGCTGCTTGAGCTCTTCGTTGACCTTGACCTTCATCCGCTCGTAGTTCGTCTTGACGTCGCCCTGGGCGGCGAAGCCCAGGTTGAAGCCCTTGGAGATGTCCCGGGTCCCGAGGTTGGTCGTCATGATGATGACCGTGTTCTTGAAGTCCACGACCCGGCCCTGGGAGTCGGTCAGGCGACCGTCCTCCAGGATCTGGAGCAGGGAGTTGAAGATGTCGGGGTGGGCCTTCTCGACCTCGTCGAAGAGGACGACGGAGAACGGCTTGCGGCGCACCTTCTCGGTGAGCTGCCCGCCCTCCTCGTAGCCCACGTAGCCGGGGGGCGAACCGAAGAGGCGCGAGACCGTGTGCTTCTCGCTGAACTCCGACATGTCGAGGGAGATCAGCGCGTCCTCGTCACCGAAGAGGAACTCGGCGAGCGTCTTGGACAGCTCCGTCTTACCGACACCGGACGGGCCGGCGAAGATGAACGAGCCACCGGGGCGCTTCGGGTCCTTCAGGCCGGCCCGCGTACGGCGGATCGCCTGCGAGAGGGCCTTGATGGCGTCCTTCTGCCCGATGACGCGCTTGTGGAGCTCGTCCTCCATGCGCAGCAGCCGGGAGGACTCCTCCTCGGTCAGCTTGAAGACCGGGATGCCGGTGGCGGTGGCGAGGACCTCGGCGATGAGCTCGCCGTCGACCTCGGCCACGACGTCCATGTCGCCGGCCTTCCACTCCTTCTCGCGCTTGGTCTTCGCCGCCAGCAGCTGCTTCTCCTTGTCGCGGAGAGAGGCCGCCTTCTCGAAGTCCTGGGAGTCGATGGCCGACTCCTTGTCGCGGCGCACGCCCGCGATCTTCTCGTCGAACTCGCGGAGGTCCGGCGGCGCGGTCATCCGGCGGATGCGCATCCGGGAACCGGCCTCGTCGATCAGGTCGATCGCCTTGTCCGGCAGGAAGCGGTCCGAGATGTAGCGGTCGGCCAGCGTCGCGGCCTGGACCAGCGCCTCGTCCGTGATGGACACGCGGTGGTGGGCCTCGTAGCGGTCGCGCAGACCCTTGAGGATCTCGATGGTGTGCGGCAGCGACGGCTCCGCGACCTGGATGGGCTGGAAGCGGCGCTCGAGCGCGGCGTCCTTCTCCAGGTGCTTGCGGTACTCGTCGAGCGTGGTGGCACCGATGGTCTGCAGCTCGCCTCGCGCCAGCATGGGCTTGAGGATGCTCGCGGCGTCGATCGCGCCCTCGGCGGCGCCCGCACCCACCAGGGTGTGGAGCTCGTCGATGAACAGGATGATGTCGCCGCGGGTGCGGATCTCCTTGAGGACCTTCTTCAGGCGCTCCTCGAAGTCACCGCGGTAGCGGGAGCCGGCGACCAGCGCGCCGAGGTCCAGGGTGTAGAGGTGCTTGTCCTTGAGGGTCTCGGGCACCTCGCCCTTGACGATGGCCTGTGCCAGGCCCTCGACGACCGCCGTCTTGCCGACGCCGGGCTCGCCGATGAGGACCGGGTTGTTCTTCGTACGGCGGGAGAGCACCTGCATGACCCGCTCGATCTCCTTCTCGCGCCCGATGACCGGGTCGAGCTTGGATTCGCGAGCGGCCTGCGTGAGGTTGCGGCCGAACTGGTCGAGCACCAGCGACGTGGAGGGCGTGCCCTCCGCGGGGCCGCCGGCGGTGGCCGCCTCCTTGCCGCCCGAGTAGCCGGACAGCAGCTGGATGACCTGCTGGCGCACCCGGTTAAGGTCGGCGCCCAGCTTCACGAGGACCTGGGCGGCGACGCCCTCGCCCTCGCGGATCAGGCCGAGCAGGATGTGCTCCGTGCCGATGTAGTTGTGGCCGAGCTGGAGGGCCTCGCGGAGCGACAGCTCCAGGACCTTCTTGGCTCGGGGCGTGAAGGGGATGTGACCGGACGGGGCCTGCTGCCCCTGGCCGATGATCTCCTCCACCTGCTGGCGGACCGCCTCGAGCGAAATCCCGAGGCTCTCCAGGGCCTTAGCGGCGACACCCTCACCCTCGTGGATCAGGCCCAGGAGGATGTGCTCGGTGCCGATGTAGTTGTGGTTGAGCATCCGGGCTTCTTCCTGAGCCAGGACGACAACCCGCCGCGCGCGGTCGGTGAACCTCTCGAACATCGTTAATCGCTCCTCAGAGCGGTCAGGCAGTAAGGGGTCGGTCCCCTCCCTGTCCTTCCGCAGCTTAGTCCCGCAAGCGGGGACCGCTCATTTCAACTGCCGACACCCGATCGATGGCCTCCTGCCCCGAACGCCGACAACTGCTCCAACCCGATGGTGCGAGACGATGTTCCCGCAGGCCAGACAGATACCCCAGTCGCCAGTACGCCGATGGCGAACGTGAGACGTGCATGGCTTGCGTGTCGCCCCTCCCCACTAGGGATGTCTTACCCGCAATTACAGACAGTCCATGCGGCGTACGCGGGTTCCCTCCGCTACGGGCGAACATCTTCGTACTCCTGAATGCGCCCGTACGCCCCCAACTCGGACACCCTATGTGTTCGGACGTGCGCGTCGCGTAACCCGAAGGGCCGGCCGGGGGTTGTTCCGTCATGGCTCTCATCGTTCCGCCCCGTGTCCCGCCGCCCGCCGAGCGGGGCGGTGAGGTACGGAACGAGCCGTGGGACGGGTGGTACCAGCGGGAGCTCGGCTGGGCCACGGCGGGCGGCTCGCCGGTGCGGCTGCTGACCGGCTTGCGGTTCGACGCGCTCGTCGTCCCCGCCGTCGCCGGGCACGCCGCGCTGCGACGGGTGGGCCGGACGGGGCCGGTGGCGCTCGCGGGGCTGCGGATGAGCCTGCTGGTGGCGCCGGGCAGCGCGGAGGAGCTGCCGGGGCTGCTCGACTGGCTGGAGTGGGGCGGGGTCGCACTCTCGCTGAGCTGTCTGGGCGCGGGCGGCCGGATCACCGCACCGCCCCCGCCGGGCCGTCCGGTGCCGCCGGGGGCCGCCTCCTGGCTGCGGCCCCCCGGGCCGTCACGGGAACAGGACGAAGCGCCGGCTCTCCCGGCCTTCTCCGGCTTCGGGAGCAGGCGCGGCGGTGCTCCCGATCTCGTCCGGCTCGTGGACGCCGTGGCGACGGAATGCCACCGGGCCCGGCTGACGCGCGCCCGGGCGGGCGTCCTCCCCGAGGGGCCCGCTCAGCCGTTGGCCTTCTCGTAGGCCTCGCGGATCCCGGCGGGAACGCGGCCGCGGTCGTTCACGTCGTGGCCGTTCTCGCGGGCCCACTTGCGGATCTCGGCGGTGTCCTTGCTGCCACCGGAGACGGCGCGGCCCTTGCCGCGGCCCGACGCCGCACGGCCACCGGTACGCCGGCCGTTCTTCGCGTAGGGCTCGAGGAGGGAACGCAGCTTGTCCGCGTTGCTGGTGGTGAGGTCGATCTCGTAGGACTTGCCGTCCAGCGCGAACGTCACCGTCTCGTCCGCCTCGCCACCGTCGAGGTCGTCAACAAGAAGGACCTGAACCTTCTGTGCCACCGGATTTCCTTTCATCGAAAATGGAGTACGCGGAAAGGAAACCGCTTTTCCCCGGAAAACACAAACCCCCGGGAGAGGTTCAGCAGCGCAAGGAGACGGGAAACGTGCGCGATTCGGACATAGGGATCGCCCTTCTTCCCGCGGTCACAGGTGCAGAAGCATCCGGCTGTTGCCCAAGGTGTTCGGCTTCACTCGTTCGAGACCGAGGAACTCCGCGACTCCCTCGTCATAGGAACGCAGCAGCTCGCTGTAGACATCTCCGTCGACCGGCGTCTCGCCGATCTCCACGAAGCCGTGCTTCGCGAAGAAGTCGACTTCGAAGGTGAGACAGAAAACCCGGCGGACGCCGAGCCAGCGGGCGGTCCGCAGCAGCTTGTCCAGGACTTGGTGCCCCACTCCGGCGCCCTTGATGCCGTGGTCGACGGCGAGCGTACGGACTTCGGCGAGGTCTTCCCACATCACGTGCAGTGCGCCGCAGCCGACGACCGCGGCGTCCTCGTCGCGTTCGGCGATCCAGAACTCCTGGATGTCCTCGTAAAGCGTCACCGTGGCTTTGTCGAGGAGGATGCCTTCCCGTACGTAGCCGTCGAGGAGACGGCGGACGGCCGGCACATCGCTCGTCCGCGCGCGCCGGACGGTGATGGCCACGTTTATAACCGACGGTTCGGTCTGGGAATCGGTTTGCGGAAGCTCTGAGGACATACGCAGACGCTATCGCCCGGACTCCGGCTCCGCGTCATCGGCCGCTTCCCCGGCCTCGGCCGCGGGGGCCGTGCCGTCCTCGGGAAGAGTGGGCAGAACGATCCGCATCGCGTCCCGCAGCGCCTCGCGCTGCTCGGCCGACATCATCCCGAAGAACGCGACCAGCGCGGCCGCCGGGTTGTCGCTGAGCGACCAGGCTTCGTTCATCAGGGCGGCGGCGTACGCGGCGCGGGTGGAGACGGCCGTATATCGATATGCGCGGCCCTCCACTTCGCGGCGGACCCAGCCCTTCTGATGGAGATTGTCCATTACCGTCATGACGGTGGTGTAGGCGATGGACCGCTCCTGCTGAAGGTCCTCCAGGACTTCCCGCACAGTGACCGGGCGGTTCCATTCCCAGACCCGTGTCATCACGGCGTCCTCGAGCTCTCCCAATTGACGGGGCACAGCGTCACCTTAGTCCCGGATGTCTGGAATGCGTAGCTATTTACATAACGAAAGGGCGTACAGCTCCTCGGGAGCCGTACGCCCTTTCGTACGCCGGGTGCGCCGTACGCGCCTCGGAGGGTCAGGCCCCTTCGGCGCGCGGGGTCTGCCGGACCGACTCGGCGCGGCTGATCGCCGCGTCCACCGCCGCGTCCTCCTTGGCCTTGTTGGGGCCGCCCTGGCTCTTGACGATCGTCACGACCAGGCCGATGAAGAAGGCGGCCATCACCACGGGGGGCACGAGCGCGGATACGTAGTCCATGCCGTCCAGAGTAGCGAGCCGTTCCCGGCCCTCCGGAGAGGCCCTACCCCACGGCGCGCTGCGGGGGCCGGGGTGCGGGCCGGCGCGGCGGGAAGACCTCAGAGGGCTTCGGGGCCGGCCGCTCGGACGGCGGGCCGGGGCGGGCCGGGGCCGCCGGCGCCTTCGGCTCGTCCGGCTCCGCGGCGCGCCCGCCGGGCAGCGCGAGCAGCCGGCTGCGCGGCGCGGGAGCCATCGCGGGCACGGCCCGTCCGGCGAGCCGGGCGCGCACCGAGCCCTCCGCGATCACCTGGCAGCGCTCCAGGAGCGCGGCGGCGAGGGGGCCGCCGCGCAGGGCGCGCAACGCGGCCAGGTCCTCGGGGCGGGGGTCGTATCCGGCGGCCAGGGCGTCCTGGAGGAGTTCCAGGTACCCGGTGAGCGAGCCGGGGAGGGCGTCGCGGTAGCGGACGAGGTCGGCGAGGAGGAAGGCGCGCAGCCGTCCGGCCTCGGCGACCACCTCGTCCACACTGCCCGCCAGCCGCAGGCAGTCCTGGACGTCCTCTTCGGGCAGGGGCGCGGGGTGCAGGGCGAAGGCGAGGGCGCGTCGGAGCACTCGCAGCTCGTCCGCGCTGAACGCCATACCGCCGCGTGATCCGTAGGGCGTGGGCATGACGCGACAATACGTGCTAAAGGGACAAAATCCGCTTAACTGGCCGTCCATGGCGCGGCGGCTCCGGAGCGCCGCCGGGCACGGAGCCGCCGGTCAGAGGCCGTTTGCCAGGGGTGCCCTGCCGGTCGGGGCCGGATCGGGCCGCGGCGTCCGGCGCGGCGCACGGCAAGGCACCGGGGCGCCCTGATGGCGGAGCCGTTCGGACGTTCCGGCAACGCCGCGAGGGCCGGGGCCCTCTGCTCGGACGGAGTGGAGAGCTCCGGGAAGTGCCGGGCGTCGCGACCCGGCCCCGACCGGCAGGACGCCCCCTACAGGCGCGACACGTTGCGCTCGTACACCAGGCGCAGTCCGATGAGGGTCAGCCAGGGCTCGTGCTCGTCGATGACGGAGGACTCGCCCAGCACCATCGGAGCAAGGCCGCCCGTCGCGATGACGGTGACGTCGTCCGGGTCGGCGGCCAGTTCCTTCTTCATCCGCTCGACGACCCCGTCGACCTGGCCCGCGAAGCCGTAGATGATGCCCGCCTGCATGGCCTCGACGGTGTTCTTGCCGATGACGCTGCGCGGCCGGGCGAGCTCGATCTTGCGCAGCTGGGCGCCCTTGACGCCCAGTGCCTCGACCGAGATCTCGATACCGGGCGCGATGACCCCGCCGGTGTACTCGCCCCGGGCCGAGACCGCGTCGAAGGTGGTGGCCGTGCCGAAGTCGACGACGATCGCCGGACCGCCGTACAGGTCGACGGCGGCGACCGCGTTGATGATGCGGTCCGCGCCGACCTCCTTCGGGTTGTCCATCAGGATCGGCACCCCGGTCTTGATGCCCGGCTCCACGAGCACGGCGGGGACGTCGCCGTAGTAGCGGCGGGTCACCTCGCGCAGCTCGTGCAGCACGGCCGGGACCGTGGAGCAGATCGCGATGCCCTCGATGCCGTCGCCCAGTTCCATGCCGAGCAGCGGGTGCATGCCCATCAGGCCCTGGAGCAGCACGGCGAGCTCGTCGGCGGTGCGGCGGGCGTCGGTGGAGATCCGCCAGTGCTCGACGATCTCCTCGCCGTCGAAGAGGCCGAGGACGGTGTGGGTGTTCCCGACGTCGATGGTGAGCAGCATCAGGCGCCGGCCCCGTCGGTGTCGCGGAAGTCCAGGCCGATGTCCAGGATCGGCGAGGAGTGGGTCAGCGCGCCGACGGCCAGGTAGTCGACCCCGGCCTCCGCGTAGGCGCGGGCCGAGTCGAGGGTGAGCCGGCCGGAGGACTCCAGGACCGCGCGCCCGCCGGTCAGGGCGACCGCGTCGGCGGTCTCGGCCGGGGTGAAGTTGTCCAGCAGGATCAGGTCGGCGCCCGCGTCCAGCACCTCGGTGAGCTGGGCCGGCGTGTCCACCTCGACCTCGATCGGCACGTCCGGGAACTCCCCCCTGACCCGCTTGAACGCCTCGGCGACCCCGCCCGCCGCGATGACGTGGTTGTCCTTGACGAGCGCGGCGTCGGACAGCGAGAAGCGGTGGTTGACGCCGCCGCCGCAGCGCACCGCGTACTTCTCCAGGGCGCGCAGGCCCGGCGTCGTCTTGCGGGTGTCGCGGACCTTGGCCTTCGTGCCCTCCAGCGCATCGGCCCAGGCGCGGGTCGCGGTGGCGATCCCGGAGAGCCGGCAGAGCAGGTTGAGGGCGCTGCGCTCGCCGGTGAGCAGGTCCCGGGTGCGGGTGGTGACGGTCAGCAGCTTCTGGCCGGGGGCGACGCGGTCGCCGTCCTCGACGTGCCGCTCGACCTCGAACTCGGAGGTGCAGACGATCGACAGGACCGCCTCCGCCACGCGCAGCCCGGCCACCACACCGGCCTCGCGGGCGGTGAAGTCACCGGTGGCCGTGGCGTCCTCGGCGACGGTGGCGACGGTCGTGACGTCCACCCCGCCGTCCAGGTCCTCCGCGATGGCCAGGTGCGCCACGTCCTCGACCTGGACCGGGTCCAGACCGGCCTCGGCGATGAGCTGGGCGAGCGCGGGGTCGAGCCCGCACTCCTCGTACTCCTCGTCCCCGCCGCAGCCGCAGCCGTCCCCGCAGCCGCCCGCGGCGGGGGCGGGCGCGCCGACCCGGATCAGCGGTACGTCCACGGGAGTGGGGCGCGGATTCTCTTCGGGCGTGCTCACGGTTACGGCTCCTCGGGAGTGGGGTGGGTGGTGCTCGTCGCTGCGCAGTCTGCTGCCCCGGGCGCGTCCACGGGCCCGAACGCCTCGGTATCCGTCCGACGGAGGACGAGGCCGCCGTCGGGGCCGAGCCGGACGACGAGGTGGCGGCGCCAGTTCGCGTCGTCGCGCTCGGGCCGGTCCTCGCGCCAGTGGCAGCCGCGGGTCTCCTCGCGGCGGCGGGCGGCGGCGACCAGGACCCGGGAGACCAGCAGCAGGTTGGTGGCCTCCCACGTCTCGACCCCGGGCACGGCGGGCTTCGGCTCGCCGGCCCCGGCATCGGGGCCGGCGGTGCGGTGCAGGGTGTCGAGCGCCTCGTCGGCGGCGGCCAGGCTCTCGCCGGAGCGCAGCACTCCGGCCCCCCGGCTCATGACGCGCTGGATCGTGGTGCGGGTCTCGGGGGCCAGGAGCGGGACGGGCGTCCGGGCCTCCTCGACGGCCTCGCCCGCGCGGGGACGGGTGGCGACGATGTCGGCCGCGATGCGCTCGGCGAAGACCAGGCCTTCGAGCAGCGAGTTGGACGCCAGCCGGTTGGCCCCCTGGACCCCGGTGCAGGCGACCTCGCCGCAGGCGTACAGGCCGGGCACGGTCGTACGGCCCCGGAGGTCGGTGCGGACTCCGCCGGAGGCGTAGTGCGCGGCCGGCGCGACCGGGATCGGCTCGGTGACCGGGTCGATGCCGTGGGCACGGCAGGCGGCCAGGATGGTCGGGAAGCGCTGCTCCCACATCTCGGCGCCGAAGTGGCGGGCGTCCAGATACATGTGCTCGGTGCCGGTGAGCTGCATCTGGCGGGTGATGCCCTTGGCGACGATGTCGCGCGGGGCCAGCTCCGCCAGCTCGTGCTGCCCGAGCATGAAGCGCGTACCGGAGGCGTCGACGAGGTGGGCGCCCTCGCCCCGTACCGCTTCGGAGACCAGGGGCTGCTGGCCCTCGGAGCCGGCGCCGAGGAAGAGCACGGTGGGGTGGAACTGGACGAATTCCAGGTCCGAGACCTCCGCGCCGGCCCGCAGCGCCAGCGCCACGCCGTCGCCGGTGGAGACCGAGGGGTTGGTGGTGGCGGAGAAGACCTGGCCCATGCCACCGGTGGCCAGGACCACGGCCGGGGCGTTGACCGCGCCGACGCCGTCGTGCTGGCCCTCGCCCATGACGTGCAGGGTGACGCCGGCGGTACGGCCTTCGGCGTCGGTGAGGAGGTCGAGCACGAGGGCGTTCTCGACGGTGTGCAGGGCGGCCGCGCGGACCGCGTCCACCAGGGCGCGGGAGACCTCGGCGCCGGTCGCGTCGCCGCCCGCGTGGACGATGCGGCGGCGGTGGTGGCCGCCCTCGCGGGTCAGGGCTACGGAGCCGTCCTCGGCGGTGTCGAAGCGTGCGCCGGTCGCCATGAGCCGGCGCACCGCGTCCGGGCCGTCGGTGACCAGGGCGCGCACGGCCTCCTCGTCGCAGAGGCCCGCGCCGGCGACCAGGGTGTCGTCCAGGTGCTGTTCGGGGGTGTCGCCCTCGCCGAGGGCCGCGGCGATGCCGCCCTGGGCCCAGCGGGTGGAGCCGGCGTCGAGGCGGGCCTTGGTCACCACGACGGTGGCGAGGCCCGCCGCCGCGCAGCGCAGGGCGGTGGTGAGCCCGGCGACGCCGGAGCCGACGACCACGACATCGGCGTCGATGGACCAGCCGGGTGCGGGGGCGGTCAGCCGTATTCCGGTCACGGGGTCGCTCCGAAGGTGAGGGGGATGTTGTCGATGAGACGGGTGGTGCCGACCCGGGCGGCGACGGCGAGGACCGCCTCGCCGACCGCCCGGTCCTCGGGGATCTCGGTGAAGTCGGCCGGGTCCACGAGCGCCACGTAGTCCAGGTCGAGCGGCGGGCTCGCGGCCCCCGCCTCCTCCAGGACCGAACGGGCCGCGGCGCGCACGGCGGCGGGCCCGGCGTCCGGGCGGGCGCGGGCCACCGCCTGGGCGTCGGCCGCGAGGCGGGCCTCGCCGAGCCGGTTGAGCCCGGCGGCCCGGTCCTCGGTCGCGCCGGTGGCCTGCGCGCGGGCGTGCAGGGCCTGCTGGGCGGCGAGCCGGTCGCGGGCCGCGAACAGGGCCCTGGAGAGGGCGAGCGCGGTGCGGCGCTCGTGCGGGTCGAGGAAGCGGTTGCGGCTGGAGAGCGCGAGGCCGTCGGGCTCCCGGACCGTCTCGACGCCGACGATCTCCACCGGGAAGTTCAGGTCGCGGACCATGCGCCGGATCAGCGCCAGCTGCTGGGCGTCCTTCTGCCCGTAGAACGCGGTGTCGGGGCGGGTGAGGTGGAGCAGCTTGGCGACGACGGTGAGCATGCCGTCGAAGTGCCCGGGGCGCGAGGCCCCCTCCAGGCGCTCGCCCATCGGGCCCGCCGAGATCCGGACCTGCGGCTCGCCGCCCGGGTAGACCTCGTCGACGGACGGCGCGAAGACCACGTCGGCGCCCGCCGCGCCGGCCACCGCGAGATCGGCGTCGAGCGTGCGCGGGTAGCGGTCGAGGTCGGCGGCCTCGCCGAACTGGAGCGGGTTGACGAAGACGGTGACGACGACCTGCCCGGCGGGGCCCGCGTGGGCGCGGGCGGCGCGGATCAGCGAGGCGTGGCCCTCGTGCAGCGCGCCCATCGTCATGACGACGGCCCGCCGCCCCTCGGGGGCGTAGGCGTGCAGCTCGGCGGCCGTGTCCAGCAGGGCCGGAGTGGACGTGGTCGCGGTCATCAGGACTCCTCCGGTCCGCTGCCGGTACCGCCGGAAGGGTTCTGGCCGCCGGGGCCGGGCGGGCCGCCCGCCCCCCGGACTCGCCCGTCGTCCGCCAGGACGCCGAGCAGGTCCTCCGCCAGCTCCGGCTTGAGCAGGCCGTGGGCGAGGGCGCGGTCCGCCGTGGCGCGGGCCATCGCGACGTAACCGGCGACCGCCTGCGGGGCGTGGGTGCGCAGCTCGCCGATGTGCGCGGCGACCGTGCCGGCGTCGCCGCGGGCGACGGGGCCGGTGAGCGCCGCGTCGCCGGAGCGCAGGGCGTTGTCCAGGGCCGCGCCGAGCAGGGGGCCGAGCATGCGGTCGGGGGCGGCGACCCCGGCGGTGCGCAGCAGCTCCATCGACTGGGCGACCAGCGTGACCAGGTGGTTCGCGCCGAGGGCGAGGGCCGCGTGGTAGAGCGGACGGGACTCCTCCGCGACCCATTCCGGCTCCCCGCCCATCTCGATGACCAGCGCCTCGGCGGCGAGCCGCAGTTCGTCGGGGGCGGTGACGCCGAAGGAGCAGCCGGCCAGCCGCTGGACGTCCACGGAGGTGCCGGTGAACGTCATCGCCGGGTGCAGGGCGAGCGGCAGGGCGCCGGCCCGCCGCGCGGGGTCCAGCACCTTCGTCCCGTACCGGCCCGAGGTGTGGACGAGGAGCTGTCCCGGGCGGACCGCGCCGGTCTCGGCCAGGCCCTCGACGAGCCCGGGGAGGGCGTCGTCGGGGACGGTCAGCAGGACGAGCTCGGCGCGCGCGAGGACGTCGGCGGGCGTCACGAGGGGGACGTCGGGGAGCAGGGCGGCGGCGCGCCGCACCGAGGCGTCGGAGACACCCGAGACGGCTACCGGGCGGTGCCCGGCGAGGGCGAGGGAGGCGGCCAGGGCGGGGCCGACACGGCCCGCCCCCACCACGCCGACGGTGAGCCGGGCGGGGCGGTCCCGCGCGTCGAGGGGGTCCTTGGGAGCTGTTGCGTTCACACTGCGGGCCTTCCGTTCCAGTCCGCGGGGGGTACCGGACGATTCCTCTGCATGCTACGCCAGCGCCCGCCCCGCCATCCCGGCCGTCCACAGGCTGTGGACGGCGTTCCCGGCGGGCGCGGGAACGGGTGGCGGGTCCGGCGTTCTGCGTGATGATCGTCCCATGACAGACATGAACACGCAGGTGACGGACGAGGCGGCCGACGGGGCGACAAAACCGGAAGACGGCGAGGAGGCCCGGCGGCTGCGCCTGCACACCGCGTGGCGGAAGGCCCGGCGCAGCCTGTCCCGCCTCCCGCAGGACCGCACGCTCGGCGAACAGCTGGCCGCCCTGGCCGCGGAGGCCGGGACGGTCACCGGCCTCGACCGGCCGGCGGACATCTACGGGGACGGCGTCGTCGGCGAGCTGGAGCAGCGGGTGGCCGGGTTGCTGGGCACGGAGGCCGCCGTGTTCTTCCCGACCGGGACGATGGCCCAGCAGGTCGCGCTGCGCTGCTGGGCGGGCCGCACCGGCAACCCCGTGGTGGCGCTGCACCCGCTCGCCCACCCGGAGGTGCACGAGGGCGGCGCCCTGGGGGCGGTGAGCGGGCTGCGCACCGTCCACCCGACCTCCGCCCCGAGGCTGCCGACCGCGGAGGAGATCCGCGACTTCCCGGAGCCGTTCGGCACGCTGATGCTGGAGCTGCCGCTGCGGGACGCCGGTTTCGTGCTGCCCTCCTGGGAGGAGCTGGAGGCCGTGGTGGGCGCCGCGCGCGACCGCGACGCGGTGGTCCACCTCGACGGGGCCCGGCTGTGGGAGTGCGCCACGCACTTCGGGCGCGGGCTGCCGGAGATCGCCGCGCTCGCGGACAGCGTGTACGTGTCGTTCTACAAGTCCCTGGGCGGGATCTCCGGGGCCGTGCTCGCCGGTTCCGCCTCGCTGGCCGAGGAGGCCCGCGTCTGGCGGCACCGGTACGGGGGACAGCTCTTCCAGCAGTTCCCGGCGGCGGTCGCGGCCCTGGCCGGCCTGGACCGGGAGCTGCCGAACCTGCCCTCGTACGTGGCGCACGCCAAGGTGGTGGCCGGGGCGCTGGCCGACGGGTTCGAGGCGGCCGGGAGGGGCTGGTTCCGGGTGTATCCGGAACCCCCGCAGACCCACCAGTTCCAGGTGTGGCTGCCGTACGGGGCGGACGAGCTGACGGAGGCGTCGGTGCGGCTGGCGGAGGAGACGGGCACGGTGCTCTTCCGCCGGTGGCGCACGCCCGGCACCGGCGCGCCCGGGGTGGCGTTCACCGAGGTGACCGTGGGGCGGGCGGGGCTGGAGTGGACGGCCCAGGACGTACGGGACGCGGTGACCGCGTTTCTGGAGCGGGTGGCGGGGAAGGGCTGAGGCGCCCCGGTCACCCGGACGAGTCCGGCCGAGGACGCGGATTGACGGCCCCCGCCAATCCGCGTCCGGGCTGTCGGACCCACCCGGCACCATGGACGGGTGAGCGTCACCATCGACATCGCGGGGCTCGACCCCGCCCGCATCGTCTTCGCGACCTCCCCGCTCGTCGAGCTGGGGGTCGCCCTGCACGCGCTCTCCGAGCCGGGGCACCATCCGGGTCTGCACGGCTGGGCGACGGCCACCACCACGGCCCTGGAGCCCGACCTCGCCGACCGGCTGCACGAGGCGGAGTTCCTGTGGCGGAACACCTTCTCGGACATCTTCATGCCGTTCGCCGGGGTCCTCGGCGGCGACGGCGCGACGGGTGCCGACCTCGCCGCCGACCTGGACATCCTGGACCGGCTCGACGACGACCGGTTCGTCTCCGCCGCCCTGGAGTTCACCTGCACCGCCCTCTACGGGACCGGCGCGGCCTCCCCGCTGCGCAACGCCGGCGCGCGCGCCCGGGCCCTGGAGATGGCGGCGGCGCGCGGCCCGCAGCAGGTGGAGTTCACCCAGCGGCTGCTGACCGACCCCGCCCCCGTACGCCGCTGGCTGCGCCGCCTGTTCGAGGACTGCGACCGGGCGTTCTTCGCGGACACCTGGGAGCGGGTGCGCTTCCAGCTGGTGGCGGACGCACGGCACAAGACGGACCTGCTGCGGCGCAAGGGGCTCGACGAGGCGATACGGGCGGTCTCCCCCGCGCTCTCCCTCGATGCGGACGGCGGCCGGATCAGCGTCGACAAGCTGGCCGAGGGGGCGACCGACGCCACGGACCCCGTCATCGGCCCCGGGCTCACGCTCATCCCGACCAGTTTCGGCTGGCCCCATCTGATGGTGCTGCACGCCCCGGGCTGGCGCCCGGTGATCCACTACCCGGTGCACCGGCCGGAACTGCCCGCGCCCGCCTCGGTGGAGCTGCTCCAGCTGCGGATGGAGGCGCTGGCCCACCCGATGCGGATGCGGCTGTGCCGGAACATCGCGCGTTCCCCGTACACGACCGGCGAACTCGCCGACACCAACGGGATCACGGCGCCCGAGGTCTCCCGCCATCTGGGGGTGCTCAAGAAGGCCGGTCTCGTCACGACCCGGCGGCGTGGCCGTTACGTGCTGCACCAGCTGGACCTGACGGTGGTGGCCCGGCTCGGCAGTGACTTCCTGGAGGGCATCCTGCGCTGAGCGGGCCGGGGCCCGTGCCTCAGCCGCCGCCGGCGCGCACCAGCCCCGTCTCGTACGCGAGGACGACGACCTGCACCCGGTCGCGCAGGGACAGCTTGGTCAGGATGCGGCCGACGTGCGTCTTCACGGTCGCCTCGGAGAGCACCAGGCGTCCCGCGATCTCGCCGTTCGACAGGCCCTGGGCGACCAGCAGCATCACCTCGCGTTCGCGTTCGGTGAGCTTGGCGACGTTCTTGTGCTGCGGTTCCGGCGTACCGCTGGGGAGCATCGGCGAGAACCGGTCGAGCAGCCGGCGGGTGGTGGACGGGGCGACGACCGCGTCCCCGCTGTGCACGGAGCGGATCGCGGCGAGCAGTTCGCCCGGCGGCACGTCCTTCAGCATGAAACCGCTGGCCCCGGCCTTCAGCCCGGAGAACGCGTACTCGTCCAGGTCGAACGTCGTCAGGATCAGCACCTTCGGCGGGTCGGGCTGGGCGCAGATGCGGCGGGTGGCCTCGACACCGTCCAGCTTGGGCATGCGCACGTCCATCAGCACCACGTCCACGGCGGTGGCGCGCAGGATCTCGATCGCCTCGGCGCCGTCGCCGGCCTCGGCGACCACCTCCATGTCGGGCTGGGCTGCGAGCACCATCCTGAAGCCGGTGCGCAGCAGCACCTGGTCGTCGACGAGCATCACGCGGATCGCCATGGGGGTCGTCTCTCCTCGTTCGTTCAGCGGTCGGCGGCCTTGAGCGGCAGCAGCGCGCTGATCCGGAATCCTCCGCCCGGGCGCGGCCCGGCGTCCAGTGTGCCGCCGACCATGCCGACCCGTTCCCGCATGCCGATCATGCCGTGGCCCGCTCCGTCGGCGCCCCCGTCCTCGTACAGTTCGTGTGCCGCGCCCCGGCCGTCGTCCTCGACCAGCAGGCCGAGCCCGTCGTCGAAGTAGACCAGCCGCACACTGGCCCCGGCGTGCGGACCGCCGTGCTTGCGGGTGTTGGTCAGGGCCTCCTGCACGATGCGGTAGGCGGTCAGCTCGACGCCGCTGGGCAGCGGGCGCGCGGTCCCCTCGATCTTGAAGTCCACCGCCAGGCCGGCCTTCCTGACCTGGCCGATCAGCTCCTCGATCTGCTCGACGTCGGGCTGCGGGACGTAATCCCCGCTCTCCTCCGCGTCCCCCGTCCGCAGCACCCCGAGCAGCCGGCGCATCTCCGCGAGCGCCTGCCTGCCGGTGCCGGAGATGGTCTCCAGCGCCTGCCGGGCCTGGTCGGGCGCCGCGTCCATGACGTAGGCGGCACCGTCGGCCTGCACCACCATCACGGAGACGTTGTGCGCGACGACGTCGTGGAGCTCGCGGGCGATACGGGCCCGCTCGGCGGCCACCGCGACCTTCGACTGGGCCTCGCGCTCCCGCTCCAGGCGGGCCGCCCGCTCCTCCAGCTGGTCGAAGTAGGCCCGCCGGGTACGCATCGAGTCGCCGAGCACCCAGGCCAGCACGAACGGCACCGTCAGCACGACGACGACGAACACCGTCTGCGCCCAGCCGCGCGGCGCGCCCTCCTCGTCCGGCCAGCGGAGCTGGGCCACCGTGGCCGCGCCGAGGCTGCACACCAGGGCGAGCCGGGAGGCCCAGCGCTCACCGACGGTGGCCACCGTGAAGGTGATGACGAGCATGGCGAAGTTCACGACGGTCGGCCGGACGCCGCAGACCAACTGGACGACACCCATCGCGATGGCGAGCAGCAGCATCTTCTCCGGCGCGCGCCGACGCAGGGCGACGACGAGGCAGAGACCGATGACGACCGGCACGGTCGCGATACGTTCGAGGCGGCCGCCGTGCCCGACGTCGCCGACCACGATGGTCATGCCGGAGAGCCCGAGGAGGAAGACAGCCCAGAAGCTGTCGACGCCCGTGGGGTGTCTGCGGATGAAATCGTAGAGGCGCTGCACGTGACCCAGCGTAAAGAAGGCCGGGGGGTGGCGGGTCAGCCGAAGGGGCGATCCGGGTCCCGGGACCGTACTCCCCAAGGTGGAGACTGGGAAACGTGATGGATGAGTGGCGCGGGTGGCAGGAGGCGGCCCAGACGGCGCTCTACGGTGACAAGGGTTTCTACCGGCGCCCCGAGGGCCCTGCGGGCCACTTCCGTACCTCGGTGCACGCCTCCCCGCTGTTCGCCGCCGCCGTCGCCCGCCTGCTGGTACGGACGGCGGCGGAACTGGACACCGCTGACGTGGACCTGGTCGACATGGGCGCCGGCCGCGGGGAACTGGTCTCCGGGGTGCTCGCCGCGCTGCCGGCCGAGGGCGGGGCGGGCCTCACCGTACGGGCGTACGCCGTCGAACTCGCCGCCCGTCCCGACGGCCTGGACCCCCGGGTGGAGTGGTGCGCAAGGCCGCCGCACGGGGTGCGCGGGCTGCTGTTCGCCAACGAGTGGCTGGACAACGTGCCGCTGCCCGTCGCGGAGACGGACGCCGAGGGCGTCGAACGGTACGTCGAGGTGCGCCCCTTCGACGGCGCGGAACGGCTGGGCGCGCGGGTGTCCGGGGCCGATGCGGCGTGGCTGCGGCGCTGGTGGCCGTCGGCCGGTCCGGGCAGCCGGGCGGAGATCGGCCGCCCCCGCGACGAGGCGTGGGCGGCCGCGGTGTCGTCCCTGTCCGCGGGGCTGGCGGTGGCGGTGGACTACACGCATGTACGCGGACAGCGCCCGCCCTACGGAACGCTCACCGGTTTCCGGGCGGGGCGCGAGGTGCGGCCGGTGCCGGACGGCGGCTGCGACCTGACGGCGCACGTGGCGCTGGACGCGTGCGCGGCGGCGGGCGGGCCGCACGCGGAACTGCGCACCCAGCGCGAAGCTCTGGCGGAGCTGGGCGTCAGCGGCGAACGCCCGCCACTGGCCCTGGCGTCGACGGACCCCGCCGCGTATGTCCGCGCCCTGTCCTCGGCGGGCGAGGCGGCGGAACTCACGGCCCGGGGCGGGCTGGGCGACTTCGGCTGGCTGACGCAGCGCGTGTGAGCCCCCGGCGATCGAGGAGCGGGGTCCGGGGCGGAGCCCCGGGGCGCGGCGGCGCACGCGATACTGGCCCCATGACGGAGACGACCATCGGCATCGGCGGCGCAGCCGAAAGCACCGACATGGTGCTCAACATCGGCCCGCAGCACCCCTCCACCCACGGCGTTCTCCGGCTCCGCATCGTCCTGGACGGCGAGCGCATCCAGCACGCCGAACCGGTCGTCGGCTATATGCACCGGGGCGCGGAAAAGCTGTTCGAGGCCCGCGACTACCGTCAGATCATCATGCTCGCCAACCGCCACGACTGGCTGTCGGCGTTCTCCAACGAGCTGGGCGTCGTGATGGCCGTCGAGCGCATGCTCGGCATGGAGGTCCCCGAGCGGGCGGTCTGGACCCGCACGCTGCTCGCCGAGCTGAACCGGGTCCTCAACCACCTGATGTTCCTCGGCTCGTACCCGCTGGAACTGGGCGGGATCACCCCGGTGTTCCACGCGTTCCGGGAGCGCGAGGAGCTGCAGGCGGTGATGGAGGAGGTCTCCGGCGGCCGCATGCACTACATGTTCAACCGGGTGGGGGGCCTCAAGGAGGACCTGCCGGCCGGCTGGCTGGGCCGCACCCGGGACGCCGTCGCCTCGGTCCGCTCCCGGATGGACGTCTACGACGGGCTGGTGCTCGGCAACGAGATCTTCCGGGGCCGCACCCGGGGCGTCGGCGTGCTGTCGGCGCAGGCGGTGCACGCGTACGGGGTGTCGGGGCCGATCGCCCGCGCCTCCGGCGTCGACTTCGACCTGCGGCGCGACGAGCCGTATCTCGCGTACGGGGAGCTGCAGGGCACCCTGAAGGTCGTCACCCGGACCGAGGGCGACTGCCTGGCCCGGTTCGAGTGCCTGCTGGAGCAGACGCACAACGCCCTGGACCTCGCGGACGCCTGCCTGGACCGGCTGGCCGGCCTCGCGCCCGGGCCGGTCAACCAGCGGCTGCCCAAGGTCCTCAAGGCCCCCGAGGGCCACACCTACGCCTGGACCGAGAACCCGCTCGGCGTCAACGGCTACTACCTGGTGTCCAAGGGCGAGAAGACCCCGTACCGGCTGAAGCTGCGCTCGGCGTCGTTCAACAACATCCAGGCGCTCACCGAGCTGCTGCCGGGCACGCTGGTCGCCGACATGGTGGCGATCCTGGGGTCGCTGTTCTTCGTCGTCGGCGACATCGACAAGTAGGCGGGCGGGAACGCGACGACGGCCGCCGCCCGGAGTCCGGGTGGCGGCCGTCGTACTGCCTCGCGCTGTGCGCCGTTACGAGATCGCGCTGCGCAGCTCCGCCACGTCGAGCTGCTCCGTCTCGTCGTGCGCGGTGAGGTCGATGACCTTGCCGACGGCACGGTCCCGCGTCGCGTCCGAGCGGTGCGCTGCCAGGGCTTCCTCGCCCACCACGTCGGCCAGGTCCTCGTTCTGCACGGACTCGATCGCGGCGGGCGCCGCCTTCTGCGTACCGAAGAAGTCGAAGCTGCCCTGCGGCACCAGGTGCCGGCGGGACGCCGCGTACGGGACGACCGCGCCGGCGGCCGGCAGCGGACGAGAGGGGGACGCCTGCGCGGCGGGCGCGGGCGCGGCGGGCGCGGGCGCGGCGGGCGCGACGGCCGGCAGCGGACGAGGGGCGGACGCCTGCGCGGGCAGGGCTGCCGGCGGGCGGCGGTCCTGGCCGGTCCCGGCCCCGGCGGCCCCGGTGCGGTCCGCGCCGGTTCCGGACGGCCCGGCCGCCGCGTGCTTCCCCTGCCGCTCCTCCGTCTCCCGGGCGCGCTCCGCGAGGCCCCGCCGCCCGGCCTCCTCGGCGGTGCGCCGGGCCGCCTGGAGCGCCGCGTTGCGCGGGAGGTCGGCCAGTGCGCGGGCGGCGCGGGCGTACGCCTCGGGGGTGGGGGTGGAGCGGGCGGCGGGCAGTTCGCGGACGGGCGCGGCCGCCTCGATCGCGAGCTGCCGCCGGCTCTCCAGGACACTGGCGCGCTCGGTCTCGGCGTTGGCGTACCGCCGCAGCAGCGCGGCGTGCTCGCCCCGCAGCCCGGCCAGCTCCACGCGCTTGCGGCGCAGCTTCGTCTCCAGGCGGGCGCGGATCTCGCGCGCCTCCTCCAGATCCGCCTCGAGCTCCGCCGCACGTTCCTCGGCACGCCACTCGTCGCCGGCCCGGGCGCGCGTCAGCTCGGCGACGCGGCGGCCCGCCTCGCGGTCCCAGCTGCGCATCAGGACCGCACCGGTGACGGCGGCGGCCGCGGCGGCGGCGACCAGGGCGCGCAGGACCATGGGCTCGGTCAGCAGCCAGGCTCCCGCGGCACAGACGACCGACGCTCCGGCGACTGCCGAAGGCGGAAGGATTCTGTGCAGTGGTGGCGAATGGCGATGGCGTCCACGTGGCATGACCCGAAATTTACCGTGTGTGCGGCGTACTTGGGGAGCCGCCCGGCAATCTGTGCCCGGCAAGTTGTCCGGCGGCTCCCCCAGAGGTGCCGGCCCTTCTCCTGGCGCCTTCCCTACTTCTTGATCAGACCTTTCGACTGCAGGTATTCGCGGGCCGCGTCGGCGGGCTTGGCACGCTCCGCGTCGACCTTGCGGTTCAGCTGGGCGAGGTCCTCGGTGGTGAGTGCGCCGGTGAGCCTGCCGAGTGCGTCGGCTATGTCCTGGGCGCCGGCGTCCTTGGCGTTGAGAACCGGCAGGACGTTGTCCGCGTTCTGGAGCTTCTTGTCGTCCTCCAGAAACACCAGGTCGTAGGTGTCCAGCACCGCGTCGGTGGTCGTGGTGAGAACGAGCTGGTCCTTGCCGTCCTTGACCGCCTGCTTGGACTGCGGGGTGCCGACGCCCTTGGGGTCGATTCCGGTGACGTCGATGCCGTACGTCTTCTCGAGACCGGGCGCGCAGAACGGCCGCACCTCGCACTCGTCGCCCGCCGCGATCTTGACGCCGATCTTCGCCGCGCCGAGATCGGAAAGGGTCGTCAGCTTGTGCTTGTCGGCGAATTCCCTGGTCACCGCGAACGCGTTCTGGTCGACGGCCTTCCCCGCCGGAAGCACCTTCAGTCCGCGCGGCTCGGCGAGCTTCTCCAGGGCGGCCACGGTGGCGGCGGTGTCGCCCGAGGCGACCGGCTTCGACGCGGCGGCCTTCGCTCCGTTCACCTTGGCGTTGAGGAATTCCGCGATCGTCGCCGCGTATTCCGGCACGACGTCGATCTCGCCCTTCTCCAGGGACGGTTCGTAGAGTTCGCGGTTCTTCACCGTGGTGACCGAGGTGCTGTACCCGGCGTCCTCGAGGATCTGCGCGTACAGCTCGGCGAGCACCTTGGACTCGGTGAAGGCGGCGGCGCCGACGACGAGCGAGCCCTTCTTGCCGGAGTCCTCGCCCCCGGCCGGGGCGCCCTTGTCCTCCTCCAGACTGTCTCCGCCGCACGCGGCGAGCGAGCCCGCCAGCGCGAGGATGCCGATGACGGCGCCGGCCATGCGTGAGGTCCTGGTCATGTTCTTCTCCGTCCACGGCGGCTAGGCCGTATGCGACAAGTGGCGGGTGTGCGGCAAGCGTGACGAGTCGGGTGGGCCGGTGTGGCGCGTCGGTGCGGGCCGGTTCGGTGCCGTCACGCCGGCCGGCGGCGGCGCAACGGGGACAGCAGGCGGTCGACGGCCACCAGGGCGGCCTCCACCAGCAGCGCGAGCACGGCCACCAGCAGCGCCCCCGCCACCACCTGCGCGGTGTCGTACGTGTTGAATCCGGCGGTGATGATGCGGCCGAGGCCGCCCTGGCCGACCATGGCCGCGATCGTCGCCGTGGCCACGACCTGGACGGCGGCCGACCGCAGCCCGGTCATGATCAGCGGGTACGCCAGCGGGAGCTCGACGCGCAGGAAGAGCTGGCCGCCCGACATGCCCATCCCGCGCGCGGCCTCCACGACCGAACGGTCCACCTCGGTCATCCCGACATAGGCGTTGGTCAGCAGCGGCGGCACGGCGAACAGCACCAGGGCGGTGATCGTGGGTATGTACCCCGCGTTGCGCAGGGGCGAGACCATGAAGAGGGCCAGCACCGCGAAGACGGGGACCGCCCGGCCCGCGTTGGCCAGGTTGACCGCGAGCGCGCCGCCCTTCCGGATGTGGCCCAGGTACAGCGCGACGGGCAGAGCGACGGCGCAGGACAGGACGAGCGCCACGCCACTGACGTACAGATGCTCGCTCAGCCGGTGGCCGACCCCGCTCTCCCCCGACCAGTTGGCGCCGGTGGTGAGCCAGGCCCAGGCGTCCTGGAGAACTCCCATGTCAGACCGCCTTCGCCGGGCCGGATGCGCCCGCGCCGCCGTGCGGGGCGCGTATGCGGGTCCAGGGCGTCAGCAGCCGTTGCAGGCCGAGGAGCAGCAGGTCCGCGACCACCGCGAGCAGTACGCAGAGCACCGAGGCGGCCAGCACCTGGGCCTTGAAGAAGCTCGGCAGCGCGTCCTCGATGAGATTGCCGAGACCGCCCCGGCCGACGATCGACCCGACCGTGGTCAGCGCGATCGTGGACACCGTGGCGATCCGTATGCCCGCCATCAACGCGGGCAGGGCGAGCGGCAGTTCCACTTCCCACAGCAGTCGGGCCGGCCCGTATCCCATGCCGTGCGCGGCCTCCTTCGCCTCCTCGGGCACCGCTTCGAGGCCCGCCAGGATGTTGCGTACGAGGATGGTCAGCGAATACAGCACGAGCCCGGTGACCACCAGCGCGGCGGAGAGCCCGAACAGGGGCAGCAGCAGCGAGAACATCGCGAGCGAGGGCACGGTGTAGAGCACCGTCGTCAGCCCGAGGACCGGTCCGGCGAACCGTCGGCCGCGGCGGGCGAGGAGCGCCAGCGGGAAGGCCACGGCCACCCCGACCGCGACCGAGACGGCGGTGATCCAGATGTGCTGGACCGTCGCGTCCGTCAACTCCTGGCTGCGGGAACGGAGATACTCCCCGCAGATCCAGTCGTTCGTCACCAGGCAGTTCCGTCCGGCCATCCGTCCCCCCACCCCCCGTTCGGCCTCTCGTACTGATGTCCGGCGAGCCTATCCTCGACCACTGACAATCGCCGGAGCCGTTGTATTCCAGCAACACGTCCTTCACAGAACACGCGCGAAAATGGGGAGCCATGATCCGTTTCGAGCACGTCACCAAGCGGTATGCGGACGGCACCACCGCCGTCGACGACCTTTCCTTCGAGGTCGCCGAGGGTGAACTGGTCACGCTCGTCGGACCGTCGGGCTGCGGCAAGACGACCACCATGAAGATGGTGAACCGGCTGATCGAACCGACCGAGGGGCGGATATTCCTCGACGGGGACGACATATCCGCCATCGACCCCGTCCAACTGCGCCGCCGTATCGGCTATGTGATCCAGCAAGTGGGCCTCTTCCCGCACAGGACGGTCCTGGAGAACACCGCCACCGTTCCCCATCTCCTCGGATGGAAACGCCAAAAGGGCCGCGCCCGCGCCGCGGAACTCCTCGATCTGGTCGGACTCGACCCTTCCGTTTATGGCGACCGTTATCCGGAACAGCTCTCCGGCGGGCAGCGCCAACGTGTCGGTGTGGCAAGGGCACTGGCGGCCGACCCGCCGGTCCTGCTGATGGACGAGCCCTTCGGCGCGGTGGACCCGGTGGTGCGCGAGCACCTCCAGAACGAATTCCTGAAACTGCAGGAGAAGGTCCGCAAAACCGTCCTGTTCGTCACCCACGACATCGAGGAAGCGGTCCGTCTCGGCGACCGCATCGCCGTCTACGGGCAGGGCTCGATCGAGCAGTTCGACACCCCCGCCACCGTGCTCGGCGCCCCCGCCACCGGCTATGTCGCGGACTTCGTCGGCGCCGACCGGGGCCTGAAACGGCTCTCGGTCACCCCCGTCGAGGAGAGCGACCTCGACCACCCGCCGGTCGTCCACCTCGACGACCCACTGGCCGCCGCGACCGGACGCCTCCGCGCCGGGGGCGCCCGCTGGGCCGTCGTCCTGGACGGCGACGAGCACCTGCACGGCTGGATCCCCGCCGACGGCACACGCACCGGCGACCAGGGCACCGTCCGCGATCACGCCCGCCGGATGGAGGCGTGGCTTCCCCTCGGCGCCCCGCTCAAACAGGCATTCGCCACCATGCTCCAGCACGACGCCGGCTGGATCGCCGTCATCGACGAGGCGGGCGAGGGCCGGTTCCTGGGCGTGCTCACCCCGGCCCGCCTCCACGAGGCGCTGCGGCGCTCGGTCGGCGCGGACGGCCGCTCGGTACCGCGCGCGGAGGTGACGGTCGAGAGCGTGGCGGGAGCGGCCGGCGTCTGAACCGGCCGGGGCGCGTCGCGGGCGCGGGACCGCGCCGGGGCGAGGTGGTGGAGGGCGGGCACGTCGCGGGCGGGTCCGCGCCCCCTCAGCTCTCGCTCAGCCGGCTGCTCAGCCACTCCAGCGCCGCCGGGATCTCCCGGCGCCACGTGTTGAAGTTGTGGCCGCCGCTGTCCAGCACCATCGACGAGACCTGCGCCGGCGGCTTCACCTTGGCCACGAACCTCCGCGTGTCGGCGTAGTTCGACTCGCCGTGGCGGGAACTCGTGACCAGGAACGACGAGTCCGGCTGCGGCCGGTTGTCCAGGGTCCACAGCAGGTCCGCGCGGCGCCGCGCCACCTCGTCGCCGTGGAAGAGGTCACCCGTCGTCGGGTCCTCTGCCGCCTTGTAGTACGCGGAGAGACCCGCGCTCGCGGCGAACCTGTCCGGGTGGTGCAGCCCGATCTTCAGGGCGCAGTACCCGCCGGTCGAGTTGCCGATGACGCCCCAGTTGCGGGCCCGTTTACCGACCCGGTAACCGGCCGACACCGCCCGGGGCAGGTCCTCGGCGAAGAACGTCTCCGTCTTCGGGCCGCCCTTCACGTCCACGCACTCCGTGTCCCGGGGCGGTGCCACGGTCGGACGCAGCATCACCAGGACCATCGGCTGCGCCCGTCCGGCCCTCACCCGGTCGAGTGCCGTACGCGGATAGCGCAGCCCCTTGATGAGGTTCTCCGAGGTGCCCGGGTAGCCGGTGAGCACCACGACCGCCGGAAACTTCCGCCGCGCGAACGCCGGCTGGAAGTACTCCGGCGGCAGATACACGTACGCCGAACTCTCGATGCCCGACCGCCGGCCCGCGATCACGACCTTGTCGATCCGGCCGCCCACCGTGGGCCGCGCCCCGCCCGGCACGTCCGGCCGCTGCGACCCCACCCGGACGATGTTCTTCGCGGCCGGCGTCCCGGCGGCGTGGTCCATGACCACGCCCAGGTCCTGCTTCCGGCCGAACAGGTCGGCCCAGGAGCCGTAGAAGAGGAAGCTGTTGTTGGCCAGCAGACCGACCGTGGCGAACACCGCCACCTGGGTCGCGAGCAGCATCCCCACCCGGCCGAACACGGCGGGCGCGCTGCGCCGCGCGAGCCTCGGCCAGCACCAGACCGTGGCGGTGAACAGCACGACGGCCAGCGCGCTCGCGAGGATCAGCGTCGGCTTGCCCGTAAGGCCCATGACCGGTGAACTTTCTGTCAGGAAATTTCCGGGAAGCGGGTGAACCCACGGCCCGGAAGCCTCGTCCTAGAGGTCGCACATCGTCCGCAGGGCTCCGGCCGCGGACTCCAGGAATCTCTCGCGGAACCACGGGGAGCGATGTCTGTCACGCTAGATGGGGACAAATCAGGATCGGTTCCCGTTCGCGCACGCAGGTTCGTGCGCGGTCCCCGGCCCGAAGCCGTCCCGACGCTCGTCGGCACCGCCTGCACCGCCGTCGGACTGATCGACGTCGCCGCCGGCGTCTTCCCGCGCTTCCGGCACAGCCGTATGCACAGTCTGGCCGAAGTGCTCCCCGGGGCCCTCGGCCCCTTCGCCGCCGCCCTCTCGCTGAGCGCAGGCGTCCTGCTGCTCCTCCTGGCCCACGGCCTCAAGCGGCACAAGCGCCGCGCCTGGCGGGCCGCCGTCGTGCTGCTGCCGGCCGGTGCGCTGGCCCAGTTCACCTACCGGCACTCGGTCCTCGGCACACTCGTATCGCTGACGCTGTGTTACCTGCTCGTACGCCATCGGAGTGAATTCGCCGCACTGCCCGACCCGCGCAGCCGGTGGCGGGCCCTGGCCAACTTCGTCCTGCTCGGCGCGGGTTCGCTCGGCCTCGGCCTGCTCGTCGTCAACGCCCACCCCCGCCGCCTGGTCGGCAGCCCCAGCATCGCCGACCGCCTCCAGCACGTGCTGTACGGCCTGTTCGGCTTCGAGGGGCCCGTCGACTACACGGGGGACACCTCCTGGACCGTCGCCTACTCGCTGGGCGCCCTCGGCCTGCTGACCGCCGTCACCACCATCTACCTGGCCTTCCGCCCCGAACACCCGGCCGCCCGCCTCACCGAGGACGACGAGGCCCGGCTGCGCGCCCTGCTGGAGCGGCACGGCGGCCGCGACTCGCTCGGCCACTTCGCGCTCCGCCGCGACAAGGCCGTGGTCTTCTCGCCCAGCGGCAAGGCCGCCGTCTGCTACCGCGTGGTCTCCGGCGTGATGCTGGCCAGCGGCGACCCGATCGGTGACGTGGAGGCATGGCCCGGCGCCATCGAACGCTTCATGGACGAGGCGCGGGCGCACTCCTGGACCCCCGCCGTCATGGGCTGCGGCGAGACCGGCGGCGAGGTCTGGACCCGCGAGACCGGACTCACCGCGCTGGAACTGGGCGACGAGGCGGTCGTCGACGTCGCGGATTTCTCCCTCGCCGGGCGCGCGATGCGCAACGTACGCCAGATGGTGAAGCGCATTGAGCGCGGCGGCTACGAGACCCGCGTCCGGCGCGTGGCCGACATCGGCGAGACCGAACTCGCCCGCATCCGCCGGGCCGCCGCCGACTGGCGCGGCACCGACACCGAACGCGGCTTCTCCATGGCGCTCGGCCGGATCGGCGACACGGCCGACCGGGACTGCTTCGTCGCCACCGCCCACAAGGCCGGTGAAGACGGGACCGACTCCCCCTACGGCGATCTGAAGGCCGTCCTCCACTTCGTGCCCTGGGGCACCGACGGCATGTCCCTCGACCTCATGCGCCGCGACCGGTCCGCCGACCCCGGCATGAACGAACTGCTCATCGTCGCCTCCCTCCAGGCCGCGCCCCGGCTCGGCATCGGCCGCGTCTCGCTGAACTTCGCGATGTTCCGCTCCGCCCTCGCCCGGGGCGAGAAGCTGGGCGCGGGCCCCGTCCTGCGGGTCTGGCGCGGGCTGCTGATCTTCCTCTCGCGCTGGTTCCAGATCGAGTCGCTGTACAAGTTCAACGCCAAGTTCCACCCGCGCTGGGAACCCCGCTTCGTGGTCTACCGGAACGCCCGCGACCTGCCCCGCATCTCCTTCGCCGCGATGCAGGCCGAGGGCTTCGTGAACCTCGCGCTCCCCCGCACCCTGGCCCGCCGCCTCCCGCTCGGCCCCCGCCGCCCCTGCGCCCACGTGAGGCCGCCGGCGGGCGGGCGGGGCGCCCGGGCGGCGTGAGAGGCCCCGTACGGGCCTACGCTGGTCATATGAGCACATTGCGTGGAACGGTCCAGGGTCTGCCGGAATGGGACCGCTGCGCGGTCATGGGAGTCGTCAACGTGACCCCCGACTCCTTCTCCGACGGAGGCCGCTGGTTCGACACCACGACGGCCGTCAAGCACGGCCTCGACCTGGTCGGCGAGGGCGCCGACCTCGTCGACGTCGGCGGCGAGTCCACCCGCCCCGGCGCCAGCAGGGTGGACGAGTCCGAGGAGCTGCGCCGGGTGATCCCGGTGGTCCGCGGCCTGGCGTCGGAAGGGGTCACGGTCTCCGTCGACACCATGCGCGCCCGCGTCGCCGAGCAGGCGATCGCCGCCGGCGCGGTCCTCGTCAACGACGTGAGCGGCGGCCGGGCCGACCCGGACATGGTCCCCGTCGTCGCCGCCGCCGGAGCACCCTTCGTCGTCATGCACTGGCGCGGCCTCAGCGAGTCGATGAACAGCAGGGCGGTGTACGGGGACGTGGTCGGCGAGGTCGTCGACGAGCTGCGCGCCCGGATGGACGCGGTGGTCAACGGCGGCATCGCCCCGGAACGCCTCGTGATCGACCCCGGGCTCGGCTTCGCCAAGGACGCCCCCCACGACCTCTCGCTCCTCGCCCGGCTGGACGCGCTGCACGCCCTCGGCCGCCCCCTGCTGGTCGCCGCGTCCCGCAAGCGGTTCCTCGGCCGCGTGCTGGCCCGTGAGGGGGCCGCCCCGCCGCCGGCCCGTGAGCGCGACGCGGCCACCGCCGCCGTCTCCGCGCTCTCCGCCCGGGCCGGCGCCTGGGCCGTCCGCGTCCACGAGGTACGGGCGACCGCCGACGCCGTACGGGTCGCCCGCGCCATCGAGGGAGCCGCGTGACCGGGCCGGGGGACGACCACGCGGAGGCCGCCGCCGACATCGCGGCCGTGGAGCAGGCCAACACCGCCTACTACGAGGCCGTGGAACGCGGCGACCTCGAAGCGCTGACCGCGGCCTGGCTCCCCGGCGAGGACCTCACGGTCTCCTGTGTCCACCCCGGCTGGCCGGTGCTCAGCGGCCGGGGCGAGGTGCTGCGCAGCTACGCGCTGATCATGGCGAACACCGAGTACATCCAGTTCTTCCTGACCGACGTCGGCGTCTCCATGACGGGCGACACCGCCCTGGTGACCTGCACCGAGAACATCCTCAGCGGCGGCCCCGCCGAGGAGGGCGCCTCGCTCGGCCCGCTCGTCGGACAGCTCGTGGTCGCCACGAATGTGTTCCGCCGCACACCGGACGGCTGGAAGCTCTGGTCCCACCACGGTTCGCCCGTACTGGCCGAAACCGGTGAGGAAGAGGACGAAGACACCCCGTCCTGAACCGGCCCGCACCCCCTCGGGGAGGGAAGCCGGCCCGGCGAGGTTGGAAGCCGCCGTATCGGGGTATCAGCGGCTATCCGTTCCGTGCCCGCATGCCCGGGGCCCCGCGGGGGAGGCTTGTCCGTGCTCGCAGGTAGATTCGAAATCGGGCACCCGGCCGCCGCACGCGGCCCCGTGCCCTACGACCAACGACAGCAGGAGTGATTCGCGTGGATCGTGTCGCGCTGCGCGGCCTCAAGGCCCGTGGGCACCATGGCGTCTTCCCCCGGGAACGGGAAGAGGGACAGACGTTCATCGTGGACCTGGTGCTCGGCCTCGACACCCGCCCCGCGGCAGCCGCCGACGACCTGACGAAGACCGTGCACTACGGCGTGGTCGCGGAAGAGGTCGTCGGAGTGGTCCAGGGCGAGCCGGTCGACCTGATCGAGACGCTCGCGGAGCGCATCGCCCAGAAGTGCCTCAAGCACGACGGCGTCGAGGAGGTGGAGGTCGTGGTGCACAAGCCGGACGCGCCCATCACCGTCCCCTTCGACGACGTCACCATCACCATCACCCGGAGCCGAGCATGACTGCATTTTCCACCGAAGGGCAGAGCGACCCGACCGTACAGCCGGTGCCCGCCTCCGTGGTCGAGCAGGTGGACGCGGCGGACATCACCCTTTCCAACCCCAAACTCGCCGTGCTCTCGCTCGGCGCCAACCTGGGCAACCGCCTGGAGACCCTCCAGGGCGCCATCGACGCCCTGGAGGACACGCCCGGCCTCCGGGTCAAGGCGGTCTCCCCGGTGTACGAGACGGAGCCCTGGGGCGTCGCCCCCGGCTCCCAGCCGTCGTACTTCAACGCGGTGGTCGTCGTGAAGACGACGCTGCCCCCGTCCTCCCTCCTGGAACGCGGCCAGGCCATCGAGGAAGCCTTCGAACGGGTCCGCGAGGAGCGCTGGGGGCCCCGCACCATCGACGTCGACATCGTCTCCTACGCCGACGTCGTCTCGGACGACCCCGTGCTCACCCTCCCCCACCCCCGGGCCCGTGAGCGCGCCTTCGTCCTCGCCCCGTGGCACGACGTGGACCCCGACGCCCAGCTGCCCGGCGCCGGCCCGGTCGCGGAGCTGCTGGCCGGTGTCGGGCGTGCCGGGGTGCTCCCCCGGGCCGACCTGGAACTCCGGCTGCCCGAGTAGTCGTTAGGCTCACAGCACACAGCACCACGGACCACAGGCGGCGAAGGGCGGCTCACCCGGTGAAGCAACTACGGCTCGGAGTCCTGGCCGGCCTCTTCGCCGCCGCCGGGGTCCTGTCCTGGGGCGGCGCCCGCCTCTGGGACTCCCTGGGCACCCTGCCGAGCGTCCCGCTGTTCGCGCCCATCGTGCTCGCGGCGATCGCCGTCGTCCTGCTGGCCACCGCCCTGTCCATCCGCGCCCGCCTTCGCGCCCAGCGCGAACGCCGGCCGGGCGCGAAGGGTGTCGAACCCCTGATGGCCGCGCGTGCCCTGGTCTTCGCCCAGGCGAGCGCCCTCGTCGTCGCCCTGGTGTCCGGCATGTACGGCGGCACGGCCGTCTTCCTGCTCGGCTCCCTCGACATCCCGCCCCGCCGCGACCAGGCCATCTACGCCGCCTTCGCGGTCCTGGCCGGCATCGCGGTCATCGCCGCCGCCCTGTTCCTGGAACACGTCTGCAAGCTCCCGGACGACAAGGACGACAGCAAACCGGACGCGGCGGCGGCTTAGGCCGACGCCGCCGGGTCCGGCTCGGAGGCTCGGTCAGCGGGCCATGATGAGGCTCATGGCCTCGGCGCGCGTCGCGGGGTCGCGGAGCTGTCCGCGGACCGCGGACGTCAGGGTCTTGGCGCCCGGCTTCCGGATGCCGCGCACGGACATACACATGTGCTCCGCCTCGACGACGACGATCGCACCGCGCGCCTCCAGGATCCGCATCAGCGAATCCGCGACCTGCGTGGTCAGCCGCTCCTGTACCTGCGGTCGCCGGGCGAAGACTTCGACCAAACGCGCCAGCTTGGACAGCCCCGTGATCTTGCCGCTCTCCGCAGGGATGTACCCGACGTGCGCCACCCCGTGGAACGGAAGCAGGTGGTGTTCGCAGAGGCTCACGATCTCGATGTCCTTCACCAGGACCATCTCGTCGTGCCCCAGGTCGAAAGTCGTCGTCAGAACGTCCTCGGGCTCCTGACGCAGACCAGCCAGGATCTCCTTGTACGCCCGCGCCACCCGGGCCGGCGTCTCCTTCAGGCCCTCGCGGTCGGGGTCCTCTCCCACGGCGAGGAGCAGCTCTCGGACTGCGGCTTCGGCACGCTTTTCGTCGAACTCGCCGATCGGGCCCCGGGGGTCCAGCGTCACCGGGTCGGTCATGTGTGCCTCGTTCCTTGAGCTGTCACTACGGGAAATCCGCGCAGGTGTACGAAAATGCCGCGCCCCCAACAGGCTAGAACCTGGGGGACGCGGCATCCATTCCGGGCCCGGTGGAAGCCCCGTGACAGGGGCCACACCGGGTCGGCGACTAGCTCTCGGGGCGCTCCTCGGGAAGCGTCTCGGTGGTCGGGACGGTGTCCGTGACCGAGCCGGCCGCCGTGCTCGCGCCGTTGGTGAGAGCGAGCTCCTTCGGAGAGAGGACCGGGGGACGGGTGGACGGGGTACGCCGGGCGGAGCCGGTCCACGCGGGGCGGGCCGGGCGCTTGACGATCGGGGCGAAGATCTCGGCGATCTCCTCCTTGCCCAGGGTCTCCTTCTCCAGGAGGCGGAGGACCAGGGTGTCCAGCACGTCGCGGTTCTCGACGAGGATCTCCCACGCGTCGTTGTGGGCGGTCTCGATGAGCTTCTTGACCTCTTCGTCGACCAGCGCGGCGACCTCTTCCGAGTAGTCGCGCTGGTGGCCCATCTCGCGGCCCACGAAGGGTTCGGTGTTGTCGCCGCCGAACTTGATCGCGCCGAGCCGCTCCGTCATGCCGTACTGCGTGACCATCGCGCGTGCCGTCGCCGTGGCCTTCTCGATGTCGTTCGCGGCGCCGGTCGTCGGGTCGTGGAAGACCAGCTCCTCGGCCGCGCGCCCGCCCAGCATGTACGCCAGCTGGTCGAGCATCTCGTTGCGCGTCGTGGAGTACTTGTCCTCCTCCGGGAGCACCATCGTGTAACCGAGGGCGCGGCCGCGGGAGAGGATCGTGATCTTGTGGACCGGGTCCGACTGGGGAGAGGCCGCCGCGACCAGGGCGTGTCCGCCCTCGTGGTACGCGGTGATCTTCTTCTCCTTCTCGGACATGATCCGGGTCCGCTTCTGCGGGCCCGCCACGACACGGTCGATGGCCTCGTCCAGCGTGGCGTTGTCGATGAGCTTCTGGTTGCCGCGCGCCGTCAGGAGCGCGGCCTCGTTCAGCACGTTCGACAGGTCGGCACCGGTGAAGCCGGGCGTGCGGCGGGCGACGGCGCCGAGGTCGACGTCCGGGGCGACCGGCTTGCCCTTCTGGTGGACCTTCAGGATCTCCAGACGGCCCTGCATGTCCGGGCGGTCGACCGCGATCTGCCGGTCGAAGCGGCCCGGGCGCAGCAGCGCCGGGTCGAGGATGTCCGGGCGGTTCGTGGCGGCGATCAGGATGACGCCGCCCTTCACGTCGAAGCCGTCCATCTCCACGAGCAGCTGGTTCAGCGTCTGCTCGCGCTCGTCGTGACCGCCGCCCATACCGGCGCCGCGGTGGCGGCCGACGGCGTCGATCTCGTCGACGAAGACGATCGCCGGGGCGTTCGCCTTGGCCTGCTCGAAGAGGTCGCGGACCCGGGAGGCACCGACACCGACGAACATCTCGACGAAGTCGGAACCGGAGATTGAGTAGAACGGGACGCCCGCCTCGCCCGCGACGGCACGCGCGAGCAGGGTCTTGCCCGTACCGGGGGGCCCGTACAGCAGGACACCCTTGGGGATCTTGGCGCCGACGGCCTGGAACTTCGCCGGCTCCTGGAGGAACTCCTTGATCTCGTGGAGCTCCTCGACCGCCTCGTCCGAGCCCGCCACGTCGGCGAACGTCGTCTTCGGGGTGTCCTTGGTGATCAGCTTGGCCTTGGACTTGCCGAACTGCATGACCTTGGAGCCGCCGCCCTGCATCTGGTTCATCAGGAACAGGAAGACGACCACGATGAGGACGAACGGCAGCAGCGAGAACAGGATCGAGACGAACGGGGACTGCTTCGAGGGCGAGACGGTGTAGCCGTTCTTGATGTCACCGCTCTCGAACTTCTTCTGGAGCATGTCGGCGAGCTGGACGCCCTGGTTGCCGATGTAGCTCGCCTGGAACTTGCTGCCGGACTCGCCGGCCAGCTTCTGGCCGTCCTTCAGCTCAATCTTGAGGATTTGATCGTCACCGGTGGTGAGCTTGGCCTCGTCCACCTGGTTCTTGCTGATCGCCTGGATCACCTTGCCGGTGTCCACCGTCTTGTAGCCGCCGCCCGAGCCGACGACATTCATCAACACGACCACGGCGAGGACGGCCAGCACGATCCACATGACCGGCCCACGGAAGTATCGCTTCACGTCCATCCATACGGAGCGAAGTCGCCCCGTCCCTCCTGCCCGTAGGTAAATGCTGCTGTGAGTAAAGACTGTTCTTCGGACGGTACCCCAGCATGGTCTCCGGCGTCCGCCTCGGACGTCCGGCAATCCCGCCTTCGAAGGCTCAACGGCGGGAAACCCGCGAGGGTTCCCGGCGCCCCCGGCGGCGGGACCGCGATCCCTCAGCCTCCGTATACGTGCGGGGCGAGGGTGCCGACGAAGGGGAGGTTGCGGTACTTCTCCGCGTAGTCCAGCCCGTAGCCGACGACGAACTCGTTGGGGATGTCGAAGCCGACCCACTTGCAGTCGAGCGCGACCTTGGCCGCGTCCGGCTTGCGCAGCAGGGTGCAGATCTCCAGCGAGGCGGGCTCGCGCGAGCCCAGGTTCGACATCAGCCAGGACAGCGTCAGGCCGGAGTCGATGATGTCCTCGACGATCAGGACGTGCTTGCCCTTGATGTCGGTGTCCAGGTCCTTGAGGATGCGGACGACACCGGAGGACTGGGTGCCCGCGCCGTACGAGGAGACGGCCATCCAGTCCATGGTGACGGGGGTGGACAGCGCGCGCGCCAGGTCCGCCATGACCATGACCGCACCCTTGAGGACCCCGACGAGGAGCAGGTCCCTGCCGGCGTACTCCGCGTCGATCTTCGCGGCCAGCTCGACCAGCTTCGCGTCGATCTCTTCCTTGGTGAGGAGCACCGACTGGAGGTCGGTGCCCATGTCCTTCTCGTTCACCCGCGTCTCTTTCCTTGCCTGCCGGGTCCGGGGTGGAGCCCCGGACCCGCACGGCCGCTCGCCCTGCATGTCAGCCGCTCGTGCGTCAGCTCTGCCGGATGACCAGTCTGCCACCCTGGCGCAGGGCTTCGACGCGGCCGGGGAGGTTGATGGCCTGCTGGCCGCGCCAGCCGGTGACGAGGCGGTCCACTTCCTCGATGTGCCGGGCGAAGAGCGAGCCGGCCGGGGACCCCGCCTCTATGGCGGCCCGGCGCAGCACCCGGCGCCGCACGGCGGGCGGCAGCGCGTACAGCTTGGCGCACTCCAGCCGGCCCGCGTCGTCGCGCACGTCGCGGTCGGCCTCGGCGGCCCAGGTGTCCAGGGCGTCGGCGTCGTCGCGGGAGAGCTGCGCCGTACGGGCGAGGGCTTCGACGACGCCCTTGCCGAGGGCCTTCTCCAGCGCGGGCAGGCCCTCGTGGCGGAGCCGGGAGCGGGTGTAGGCGGGGTCGATGTTGTGGGGGTCGTCCCAGACGGGCAGGGACTGGGCGAGACATGCGGTGCGGGCGGTCTGCCGGTCGAGCTGGAGGAAGGGACGACGGTAGCGGCGGGCCGGTCCCGAGGCGGCGGCCATGCCGGACAGGGACCGGATGCCGGAGCCGCGGGCGAGGCCCAGCAGGACGGTCTCGGCCTGGTCGTCGCGGGTGTGGCCGAGCAGGACGGCGGCGGCGCCGTGGCGTTCGGCGGCGGCGTCGAGGGCGGCGTAGCGGGCGTCACGGGCGGCGGCCTCGGGGCCTCCCTCGCGGCCGACGCGGACGGCGACGGCCTCGACCGGGCCGAGGTCCATGGCGGCGAGCCGGGCCGCGACCTCGGAGGCGCGGGTGTCGGAGCCGTCCTGGAGGCCGTGGTCGACGGTGATGCCGCCGGCCCGGACGGGAAGTTTGCGGGCCTCGAAGGCGAGGGCGGAGGCGAGCGCCATGGAGTCGGCACCGCCGGAGCAGGCCACGAGCACCAGAGGGGTGTCGGGGCGGTCGGGGAGTGCGCCGTGGCGGCTGCCCGCTCCGGCCTGTGCGAGCTCGGGGTGCGGGGCGGCGTGGCCGGCGCGTTCGGTCTGTTCGGCGTATTCGTCGATGACGTCGTGGAGTACGCGGCGGACCGCCAGGCGTATCGCCGCGACCGCAGGATGGGGACCCATGTCCGGTGCCCTTCGTGAAGTTCTTCAGGGGTGGCTCGGAGTGCCGGGACGGAAAGGAGTGCCGTCACTCAGAGTGCGTCGATGGTGACAGAGCAATCCCGTTCATCGAGCATTGCACGCCTTCCCATGCCCTCACGGTCCCTCGGATGGGTGATTACCGGCGCGTTGCCTTCGGCCCTCGGGCCGTGATCACGACTCTGCCTTACGGTGCACCCTCGCGATCCAGTCCCCGGGCCGGGCGATCTCGGCCTTGGTCGGGAGGGTGTTGGGCGAGGTCCACACGCGGTTGAAGCCGTCCATGCCGACCTCGTCGACGACGGCGCGCACGAACCGTTCGCCGTCCCGGTACTGGCGCAGCTTGGCGTCGAGGCCGAGCAGTTTGCGCAGCGCCTGGTCGAGGCGGCCGGCGCCGCGGGCGCGGCGCTGCTGGAACTTCTCGCGGATCTCGGCGACGGAGGAGACGACCTCGGGGCCGACGCCGTCCATGACGTAGTCGGCGTGTCCTTCCAGGAGGGACATGACGGCGGTGAGCCGGCCGAGGATCTCGCGCTGGGCGGGGGTCTGGACGAGCTCGACGAGACTGCGGCCGCCGTCCTCGCCGTCCTCGCCCTCGGGCCGGCCGCCGGTGAGGGACTGGACGGCCTCGCGCAGCCGCTCCAGGAACGTCATCGGGTCGACGTCGGTCTCGTCCAGGAAGGACTGGATCTCGCCCTGGAGGTGGTCGCGGAGCCAGGGCACCGCGGTGAACTGGGTGCGGTGGGTCTCCTCGTGGAGGGCGACCCAGAGCCGGAAGTCGTGCGGGTCCACCTCCAGCTCGCGCTCGACGTGGACGACGTTCGGCGCGACGAGCAGGAGTCTGCCGCCGCCGGCCGCGGAGGCGGGGAGTTCGCGGGTGGCGGGGGCGAAGGTCTCGTACTGGCCGAGGACGCGGGAGGCGAGGAAGGACAGCAGCATGCCGACCTCGACACCGGTCACCTTGGAGCCGACCGCGCCGAGCACGGCGCCGCCCGCGCCGCCGCTGCGCCGTTCCTCCATCTTCTCCAGGAGGGGGCGCAGCAGTTCGCGGAAGCCCGCGACGTTGGCCTTGATCCAGCCCGTCCGGTCGACGACCAGGACGGGGGTGTCCTCGGGTTCGGTTCCCCCGGGGATCATCCGGGTGAAGGAACGGACGTGCTCCTCCGCGGCCTTCGCGTGCCTGCGCAGCTCCGCGACGACCTCGCGGGCCTCCTCGCGGCTGATCTCGGGGCCCGGCCGCACAAGCCGGGTCGCGGTCGCGACCGCGAGGTTCCAGTCGACCATCCCTGCACCACCGATGCTCGTCATGCGTCAACCGTACGTGCTCGGCCCTTGATGCGGTGAGGTGTTGACGGGGTCATCGTCTGCCGGCCGCGAGAGCGGTGGCGAGTTCGTCGAGGGCGGCCTGGGCCTCGGTGGGGGCGGTGGTGCCGGAGGCGAGGAAGGCGAAGGAGAGGAGCCGTCCCCGGGTGTCGACGACCGTTCCGGCGAGGCTGTTGACGCCGGTGAGGGTGCCGGTCTTGGCGCGGATGAAGCCGGTGCCGCCGTCCTCGCTGGTGTAGCGGCCGCTGAGCGTGCCGCTGAATCCGGCCACGGGGAGGCCGGTGAGGACGGGCCGCAGTTCGGGGTGGGCCGGGTCGGCCGCCCGGGCGAGAAGACCGGCCAGCAGGGCGGCGGTCGCCCTGTCCTTGCGGTCGAGCCCGCTGCCGTCGGCGACGTTCACGCCCTTGAGGGGCAGACGGAGCTTCTTCAGCTGGGCGGTGACGGCCCGTCGGCCGCCGTTGAAGTCGGCGGGTTCACCGGCGGCGATCGCGGTCTGCCGGGCCAGGGCCTCGGCGATGTCGTTGTCGCTGTTGGTCAGCGCCCGTTCGACGAGGCCGGAGAGCGGGGCGGAGAGGTGGGTGGCGACGGTGCGGGACTTCCTTGCGGGGCGGCCGGGGACGGGGGCGCCCTTGGTGGGGACGCCGGCGTCGTGGAGGAGTCCGGCGAAGGCGCGGGCGGCGTCACGGGCCGGCTCCTCGCTGCGCGGGGCGGGGCCCTTGGAGGAGTCGTCCTGTCGGCCCTCGTTCACCATCAGGGCGCTCATCGGCGCGATGTTCTCGTTGGGGCCGATCGGGTGGTGCGTGGGACCCGAATAGCCGGAGGTGTCGTAGCGGAGGCGTACGGAGCGGGCCTTGCCCGTCTTGAGGGCGCGGGCGGTGCCGGTGGCCAGGGCGCGCAGGGCGGCCTTGTCCAGGGTGGGGTCGCCGCCGCCGACCAGGGTGACGGTGCGCAGGTCGGCGGAGGCGCGGACGGTGGTGGGGATGCGGTGGGCGGGGCCCAGCGCGCTCAGGGCGGCGACGGTGGTGGCGATCTTGACCGTGGAGGCGGGCGTCATGGGGGCGTCGGCGCCCTTGCCGTAGAGCCGCCTGCCGGTGGCGGTGTCGATGACGACGGCGGCGCGCCGGCTGCCGAGCGCGTCGTTCTCCAGCAGCGGGTCCAGGACGGCGCGCAGGTCGCGGGTGGCGCCGGCCGGGGCGTCCTTCGCGGCGGCGTCCGCGGTGCCCAGTGCGGCGAGCACGGCGGGGGCGCTGGGCGCGGGGGCGGGGTCCGTGGTGTCGCCGGCGGCGTGATGTGCGCCACCTGTGCGTTCGGCTGCGGCCGCCCGGTCCCGCTCGGCCTTACGCTGACCCGAGTCCCAGGGGCCTGCGGCGAGAACGGCGCCGGCCGCGAGGGCCAGTCCCGCGACGGCGGAGACGGCCATGACCTGCCAGTTGTTCGCTCCGCCGGGTACGCCCGGGCGGGCCGCGAGACTCCCGCCCGGCCTGCCGGGCGGTTCGGTCGACGCTCTTTCCACCGGCTCGGCCACCGTTGACCAGCCCCTTTCGCGAGCACACATCTGCGTGAGGGACACTTAACCACCAGTCGTATGTGTTGATCATGGAGGAGCCACCCGTGGAGTTCGACGTCGTTATCGAGATCCCGAAGGGTTCGCGCAACAAGTACGAGGTGGATCACGAGACCGGCCGGATTCGTCTGGACCGTCGGCTCTTCACCTCGACCAGCTACCCGGCGGACTACGGCTTCGTCGAGAACACCCTCGGCGAGGACGGCGACCCGCTGGACGCGCTGGTCATCCTGGAGGAGCCGACGTTCCCGGGCTGCCTCATCAAGTGCCGTGCGATCGGCATGTTCCGGATGACCGACGAGGCCGGCGGTGACGACAAGCTGCTGTGCGTCCCGGCGTCCGACCCCCGGGTGGAGCACCTGCAGGACATCCAGCACGTGTCGGAGTTCGACCGCCTGGAGATCCAGCACTTCTTCGAGGTCTACAAGGACCTGGAGCCGGGCAAGTCCGTCGAGGGCGCCGACTGGGTCGGCCGCGCCGAGGCCGAGGCCGAGATCACCGCCTCCCGCAAGCGCCTTGAGGCGCAGGGCGGCGCTCACTGACATTCCGCTTCCGGCAGCGGAGCGAGCGGATCACGAAACGGGCGGTACACCTTCACAGGTGTGCCGCCCGTTTCGCGTGACCTCCCTTGGGCGTGGCCATACTGGGCAGGAGCGCAGCCGAGGACGTGAAGCCGAGGAGGAGCGAGGTCGAGTGGTGGCGGAACCGGGCGGGTCAGATGACGAGAAGCCCCAGTCCGACGAGGCGCACAGCGCCTTCTCGCGGCCTGCCGGAACCGAGCCCCCCGCGGCGCCGCCGGAGGAGGACCACCCGACGTCGGAATTCGCTCTTCCGGCCGGTGTGACGCCCGAGCCGCCGTCCGGAGGCTCCGGTTCCGGTTCCGGTACGGGTTCCGCTTCCGGGTCGGAGACGATCGGTTCGGCGTTCGCCCCGCCGAGCACGTACAGCTTCCGGGACTCCCCGCCGGCGTTCACTCCGGCGTACGGCGTCCCGATGGTCCGGCTGACCAAGGAGGCGCCCTGGCAGGACCGGATGCGCACGATGCTGCGGATGCCGGTCGCCGAGCGCCCGGCGCCGGAGCCGGTCCAGCGGCACGACGAGGCGGGCCCGGCGGTGCCGCGCGTGCTCGACCTGACGCTGCGCATCGGGGAGCTGCTGCTCGCGGGCGGCGAGGGCGCCGAGGACGTCGAGGCGGCGATGTTCGCGGTGACGCGCAGCTACGGCCTGGACCGCTGCGAGCCGACCGTGACGTTCACCCTGCTGTCGATCTCGCACCAGCCGTCGCTGGTGGACGACCCGGTGACGGCGAGCCGTACGGTACGCCGCCGGGGCACCGACTACACACGTCTGGCGGCGGTCTTCCGGCTCATCGACGACATCACCACGGTCGAGGGCGAGGTCTCGCTGGAGGAGGCCTACCGGCGGCTCGCGGAGATCCGGCGCAACCGGCACCCGTACCCCGGCTGGGTGCTCACACTGGCCGCCGGTGTGCTTGCCGGTGCGGCGTCGGTGCTGGTCGGCGGCGGTGTACTGGTGTTCGCGATCGCGGCGCTCGGGGCGATGCTCGGTGACCGGCTCGCCTGGCTGTGTGCGGGGCGCGGGCTGCCGGAGTTCTACCAGTTCGCGATCGCGGCGATGCCGCCCGCCGCGATGGGCGTGGCGCTGACGCTGACCCACTGGTCGGACGTACGGCCGTCGGCGGTGATCACCGGTGGGCTGTTCGCGCTGCTGCCGGGGCGGGCGCTGGTGGCGGGCGTGCAGGACGGCCTGACCGGGTACTACATCACGGCCTCGGCGCGGCTCCTGGAGGTCATGTACTTCTTCATCGCCATCGTCACCGGGGTGCTGCTGGCCCTGTACGGGGGCCTCCAGCTGGGCGCGGAGCTGGACCCGGAGGCGCGGTTCATCACGCACGACCGGCCGGTGATCCAGATCCTGGCGTCGATGACGCTGACCCTGTCCTTCGCGATCCTGCTCCAGCAGGAGCGGGCGACGGTGCTGGCGGTCACCCTGAACGGCGGGGTGGCCTGGATCATCTTCGGGGCGATGTCCCGGACGGGGGGGCTCTCGGCGGTGGCCGCGACGGCTACGGCGGCCGGGCTCGTGGGACTGTTCGGGCAGTTGCTCTCGCGGTACCGCTACACCTCGTCGCTGCCGTTCATCACGGCGGCGATCGGGCCGCTGCTGCCCGGTTCGGCCACGTACTTCGGTCTGCTGGGTGTGGCGCAGAACGAGCTGGACCGGGGGCTCGCCTCGCTCTCGACGGCGGTGGCGACGGCGCTGGCCATCGCCATCGGGGTGAATCTGGGGAGCGAGATCTCCCGGCTGTTCATGCGGGTGCCGGGTGCGGTCGGCGGCGCGGGCCGCCGCGCGGCCAAGCGGACGCGCGGCTTCTGACCGTGCGGGCCGCCGGACGCGCGACGGCCCGCGGGTCACGGTTCACGGGGATACGGCGCTCAGCGCTTGGCGTGACGGCCGCGACGGCCGGCGGCCGGTTCCTGCGGGGGCGCCTCGCCGCCGCCGGAGGCCGCGTCCTTCTTGGCCTTGCTCCGGGCGCGCAGGAACTCGATGGCGATCGGGACGACGGAGACCAGCACGATCAGGACGAGGATCGCCTCGATGTTCTTGTGCACGAACTCGACGTTGCCGAGGGCGGCGCCGAGCAGCGTCACCCCGACGCCCCACAGGACGCCGCCGATGACGTTGAACACGAGGAACGAGCGGTAGTTCATCCGGCTGACGCCGGCGATGATCGGGGTGAACGTGCGCACGATCGGCACGAAGCGGGCCAGGATCAGCGACTTCGGGCCGTGTTTCTCGAAGAACTCGTGGGCCTTCTCGACGTTCTCCTGCTTGAAGAGGCGCGAGTCGGGCCGGCTGAAGAGCGCGGGGCCGACCTTGCGACCGAAGAGGTATCCCACCTGGTCGCCGATGATCGCCGCCAGCGCGACCAGGACGCAGACCAGCCACAGCGGGGTGTGCAGCTTGTCCGCCGTCACCAGCAGGCCCGTGGTGAACAGCAGGGAGTCACCGGGCAGGAAGAACCCGATCAGCAGCCCGGACTCGGCGAAGACGATGACCAGCACGCCGAGCAGGCCGAACTGACCGATGAGATGGTCCGGGTCCAGCCAGCTCGGTCCGAGCGCAAGCGTATTCAAGGGTCCGGGCTCCAGGATGAGGTCGATAAGCGGCTGCGTGGCCGCCCCAAGCTATCAACGCCTCGGGGCGGCCCCGGGTTCCACCCGCCTCCGTGACCGCTTACGAGCGGCGGCGCGCGTTGGCCTCGATCGCGTCGCGCAGGTGCTCGGCGAGGCCCGGCCGCATGGAGTCGTAGAACTCCTTGAACTGCGGATCGGTGACGTACATCTCGCCGAGGCCCCGGTGGATCTCGTAGGTGCACTCGTAGAACCAGGTGCAGATGTGGAGCCGGTGCTCCTCCGCGAGGTCCGTGGCGCGCTCGCCGTCGGCCGGTTCGCCGGCCTCCATCAGCGCGTCGTAGCGCTCGCCCCAGGAGGCGACCTCGGCCTTCATCCGCTGCCAGTCCTCCTTGGTGTAGCGGGCGGCCCGGCGCTGCGACTCGGCGTAGGTGTCGGTGCCGCCCCAGCGGCGCTCGGCCTCCTCGGCGTGACTCTCGGGGTCCTTGTCGCCGAAGACCTCGAACTTCTCCTCGGGGGTGAGGTTGATGCCCATTCTGCGTGCCTCCATGGCTGTCTCTACGGCGGCGGCCATCCGCTGGAGTTCGGCGATCCGGTGCGACAGCAGCGCGTGCTGGCGTCGCAGGTGCTCCTGCGGGTCCGCGCCCGGGTCGTCGAGCAGGGCCGCGATCTCGTCGAGGGGGAAGCCGAGCTCCCGGTAGAACAGGATCTGCTGCAGCCGGTCCAGGTCGGCGTCGTTGTAGCGCCGGTGGCCCGCGTGGCTGCGCCCGTTCGGCGAGAGCAGGCCGATGGAGTCGTAGTGGTGCAGGGTGCGCACCGTGACCCCGGCGAAGCCGGCGACCTGTCCCACGGAGTGCTCCATGGCTTCCCGCTCCTTCCCGTGTGGGTACGCGTCCGAGCCTGGGCCCTGACGCGACGTGAGGTGCAAGCCCGGCTCGACCGGCCGCCGCGAACCGCCCCTTTTGAAGGGTTGTACGGCTTTTGTCTCGCTAGGGTGTGCCGGGTGCCCACCGATTCCGCCGTCGCCGCCGCCCAGCCGGCCCCCGCCCGCCGGCTGCTCGCGCTCATCGTGCCCGCCCTGGCCGTCGGCGTGGCATCGGCCCTGGTCCTGCTCGGGGTCAGCCTGCTCGCGGACGGCCTCCAGGACGTGCTGTGGGAGACGCTTCCCGACGCCCTGTCGGTCGGGCGGTACTCCTCGCTGTGGATGATCGTGATGCTCACCGTCACCGGTCTGGTGACCGGTCTCGTCATCCGCTCCGTGCCCGGCCGCGCCGGACCGGATCCGGCGACCCTGGGGCTCGTCGACCCGCCGCTGCCCCCGCTCGTGGTGCCCGGCCTGCTCCTGGTCACCGTCCTGGCCCTGGCGGGCGGGGTCAGCCTCGGCCCGGAGAACCCGATCACCGCCGCCAACATCGCCCTGGCCGCCTGGGCGGGCCGCCGGCTCGTGCCGGGCGCGCCCGGTGAGCTGTGGTTCGTGCTCGCCGCCGCCGGCACCATCGGCGCCCTCTTCGGCACCCCGGTGGCCGCCGCCCTGATCCTCACCGAGACGCTGGCCGCCAGGCCCGGCACCGGCGCGCTCTGGGACAAGCTGTTCGGGCCGCTCACGGCCGGGGCCGCCGGGTCGCTCACCATGTCGCTGGCCGAGCACCCGAGCTTCGACCTGTCGCTGCCCGCGTACGCCCACACGGGCTGGGGCGACCTGCTCGCCGCCCTCGTGATCGCGTCCGCCGGAGCGGTGCTCGGCCTCGCGGCGGTGTACGCCTTCCCCCTGGCGCACCGCTTCTTCCGGGCCCTGCCGCATCCCGTGCTCGCCCTGACGCTGGGCGGTCTGGTGCTGGGCCTGCTCGGGGCGCTGGGCGGGCATCTCACCCTCTTCAAGGGCCTGGACGAGGTCAAGACGATCGCCGCCGATCCGGACGGCTGGTCGGCTGCCGAGTTCGGGACGATGGCGGTGGTGAAGACCGCGGCCCTGGTGATCGCGGCGGCCTGCGGCTTCCGGGGCGGCCGGATCTTCCCGGCGGTGTTCTCGGGCGTGGCGCTCGGCCTGTGCGCCCACGCCCTCGTCGACGGGGTCCCCGTCTCGCTCGCGGTGACGTGCGCGGTGCTGGGGGTCCTGCTGGCCATCACCCGGCAGGGCTGGCTGAGCCTGTTCACGGCGGCGGTGCTGGCCGCCGACACGGCCCTGCTGCCGGTGCTGTGCGTCGCCTCGCTGCCCGCCTGGCTGCTCGTGACCGGCCGACCGCTGATGCAGCTGCGCGAGGACGGTACGGCGCTGCGCTGAACCGTACGGCCCAGCAGCGGGTGGCGGACGCGGGCCCGGTCCGTATCGTCGGATTCGTCCGGTCTCGCGAGCGCGAGCCGAGAAGGGCAGGTCCGTGATGCCGCTCCACCGGGGCTCCGCGCACGACGGCGAACCGGCCGCCGAGGAGCGCAGGCGGGCGCTCAACCCGTTCTTCGGCGAGGCCGACCCGGTCGCCGGGATGGAGTGGGCGCCGCCCCGGCACCGGATGCCGGACGGACCGCTGCCGCCCTCCACCGCGTACGGGCTGGTCCACGACGAACTGATGCTGGACGGCAACTCGCGGCTCAACCTCGCCACCTTCGTCACCACCTGGATGGAACCCCAGGCCGGGGTGCTGATGGCCGAGTGCCGCGACAAGAACATGATCGACAAGGACGAGTACCCGCGCACCGCCGAACTGGAACGGCGCTGTGTGTCGATGCTCGCCGACCTCTGGCACGCCCCCGACCCCTCGGCGGCCGTCGGCTGTTCGACGACCGGGTCCAGCGAGGCGTGCATGCTCGCCGCGATGGCGCTCAAACGCCGCTGGGCGCTCAAGAACGCCGACCGCTACCCGGCGTCCGCCAAGCCCAACCTCGTGATGGGGGTGAACGTGCAGGTCTGCTGGGACAAGTTCTGCACGTTCTGGGAGGTCGAGCCGCGCCTCGTGCCCATGGAGGGCGACCGCTTCCACCTCGACCCGCAGGCCGCCGCCGACCTCTGCGACGAGAACACCATCGGGGTGGTCGGCGTCCTCGGCTCCACCTTCGACGGCAGCTACGAGCCCGTCGCCGAGCTGTGCGCGGCCCTGGACGCGCTCCAGGAGCGCACCGGCCTCGACATCCCCGTCCACGTCGACGGGGCCTCCGGGGCCATGGTCGCGCCGTTCCTCGACGAGGACCTGGTGTGGGACTTCCGGCTTCCCCGGGTCTCCTCCATCAACACCTCCGGCCACAAGTACGGCCTGGTCTACCCGGGCGTCGGCTGGGCGCTGTGGCGCTCGCCCGCCGAGCTGCCCGATGAGCTGGTCTTCCGGGTGAACTACCTGGGCGGCGACATGCCCACCTTCGCGCTGAACTTCTCCCGGCCCGGAGCCCAGGTCGTCGCGCAGTACTACACCTTCCTGCGGCTGGGCCGCGAGGGCTACCGGGCCGTGCAGCAGGCGGCCCGGGACGTGGCGACCGGCCTGGCCGCGAAGATCGAGGAGCTGGGCGACTTCCGGCTGCTCACCCGGGGCGACCAGCTGCCCGTCTTCGCGCTGACGACCGGACCGGAGGTGACGGCGTACGACGTCTTCGACGTGTCACGGCGGCTGCGCGAGCGGGGCTGGCTGGTGCCCGCGTACACCTTCCCGGCCGATCGGGAGGACCTGGCGGTCCTGCGGATCGTGTGCCGCAACGGCTTCTCCTCGGACCTGGCGGAACTGTTCCTCGAGGACCTGCGGTTCCTGCTGCCCGAACTGCGCGCCCAGCCGCACCCCCTGCCCCGGGACCCGAACGCGGCGACCTCGTTCCACCACTGAGGGGGGCGCTACTCCGTCGCGTACGGGTTCTCCTCGCCCTCGGCGAGCACCCCCACGAACGGGGCGCCCTCCCCCGCGAAGACGTACGCCCCGCCCTCGATCCGCTCGATCAGGCCGCGCGTCCACTCCGCTCCGGCGTCCGCCGCGTGGACCCACATGTTCATGATCTCGCCGATGTGCCCGGCCGCCCCCGGGGTGTAGCGGTCGGTGACATCGGTGCGCCAGGCCGCCAGGTGCGCCAGCCGCTTCCGGAGCAGGGCCACCGCCTCGGACCGCTCCAGGTCGACGATGAAGCCGATGCCCGCGGAGAGCACGTCCATCTTCTGGTCGTACGAGGTCAGTGCGGCGCGCAGCAGGGCGAGGTACTCCTCGGTGCCGCGGTCGGTGATCTCGTACTCGATGCGCGGCGGGCCGCCGGCGGTGCTCGGGGCCACCTCGTGGGCGAGCAGCATGCCCTGCTTCGCGAGCTGCTTCAGCGCGTGGTAGACGGAGCCGGGCTTGGCGTTGGACCACTCGTGCGCGCCCCAGTACTCCAGGTCGTTGCGGACCTGGTAGCCGTGGGCCCGGCCGTGCTGGCGCACGGCGCCGAGGACCAGCAGCCGGATCGCGGACATGCCCTCACCTCTCTGGTCAACCCGACCAGCGTAGCGGGGGGTGTGCCCTCGGGGGCGTACGGCGATGTCAGAAGGGGAAGACGCCGCGGCCGTGCTGGACGGAGATCCACTTCTGGGTGGTGAACGCGTCGACCGCCGCGTCCCCGTTCATCCGGCCGAGGCCGGAGTCCTTCTCACCGCCGAAGGCGATGCCCGGGTCGTCGTGGACGGTGGAGTCGTTGACGTGGAACATCCCGCTGCGGATCCGCCGGGCGAAACGCACGCCCCGTCCGGTGTCCGCGGTGTGCACGGCGCCGCTGAGCCCGTACGGGCTGTCGTTGACGATCCGCACCGCGTCGTCCTCGCCGTCGAAGGGCACCAGCAGCGCCACCGGCCCGAAGATCTCCTGGCGGAGCAGGGGGGAGTCGTCGGGCAGCCCGGTGAGCACGGTCGGCTCGACGAGGTTGCCGCGCACCCGGCCGCGCACCGGCGCCCGGGCGCCCTCGGCGATCGCCTGGTCGACCAGGGCGGCCAGCGATTCGGCGTGGAAGGTGTTGATGACCGGGCCGATGCAGGTGTCCGGCTCGCGCGGGTCGCCGGTCTTCAGGGCGGCCACCCGCGCGCAGAACTTCTCGGTGAACTCCGCGGCCACCGGGCGGTCCACCAGGATGCGGTTGGCGGCCATGCAGACCTGGCCCTGGTAGACGAACCGGCTGAAGACGGCGGCGTCGACCGCGTAGTCGATGTCGGCGTCCTCCAGCACCACCAGGGCGCTGTTGCCGCTGAGTTCGAGGACGGTCCGCTTGAAGAGCGCGCCCGCGGTGGCGGCGACGTGGCGGCCCACCCGGTCCGAGCCGGCGAAGGAGATCACCTGGGGGACGGGGTGCTCGATGAACGCGTCGCCTATCTCGGCGACGTCGGTGACGACCACGTTGAGCAGGCCGGCCGGCAGCCCGGCGTCCTCGAAGATCTTCGCGATCAGCCCGCCGCCGACGACGGGGGAGTTCTGGTTGGCCTTGACGACGACCGCGTTGCCGAGAGCGAGGGCCGGGGCGACCGACTTCATCGTGACCAGGAGCGGGAAGTTGAAGGGGCTGATCACGCCGACGACCCCGACGGGCAGCCGGTAGAGGAGGTTCTCCCTGCCGTCCGCGGCGGAGGGCAGGATGCGTCCCTCCGGGGTCAGCGCCTGCCGGGCCGCCTCGCGCAGGAACTCCCGGGTGAGGCCCAGCTCGTACTCGGCCTTGGAGCGGGTGCCGCCCAGCTCGTCGATGATCGTCTCGGTGATCTCGCCGGCCAGTCGCTCGGTGACCCGCAGCGCGCGCTCCAGGACGTCGCGGCGACGGTGGGGGCCGGCCGTCGCCCACTCCCCCTGCGCGCGCTCGGCGGCACGGTAGGCGAGGTCCACCTCCGCGGCCGTGGCGACGGTGATCGCGGCGAGCTTCTCCCCGTTGTACGGGTTGAAATCGATGATGTCCCAGGAGCCGGTGCCCGTCCGCCATTCACCGTCGATGTACTGGCCGGACAGTTCTCGGAAGAAGGACATGCGATCCCTTAACTCAGGTGCAGACTCCTGGGGAATCGCCATCCTACTGAAATATCAGGAGAGTTGGAGAAGACCCCGGAGCAGGTCACGGCTCTCCTCCGGACCGGGACTGTCCTCATGGAGCCGCGTCATCGCCTTTTCGTACTGGGCGACTTCTTCCTCCTTGTCCAGATAGAGCGCGCTTGTCAGCTGCTCCAGATAGACGATGTCCGACAGATCGGATTCCGGGAATCGCAGCATGGTGAAGGAACCGCTCTCGCCGGAGTGCCCGCCGAAACTGAAGGGCATCACCTGGAGCGTGATGTTCGGCTGCTCCGACATATCGATCAGATGCCGCAATTGCGCCCGCATCACTTCCCGTCCGCCGTACGGGCGGCGCAGCGCCGCCTCGTCCAGCACGGCGTGGAAGCGGGGCGCCCGCTCGGACACGAGGATCTTCTGCCGTTCGAGCCGGAGGGCGACCCGGCGCTCGACCTCGGCGGCGGGGGCGCCGCGCATGCCGCGCGAGACGACCGCGTGGGCGTAGTCCTCGGTCTGCAGCAGCCCGTGCACGAACTGGACCTCGTAGACCCTGATGAGCGAGGCCGCCCCCTCCAGACCGACGTACGTCTGGAACCAGCCGGGCAGTACGTCCCCGTAACTGTGCCACCAGCCCGCCACATTGGCCTCACGGGCCAGGGCGAGCAGCGATTCCCGCTCCGCCTCGTCCGTGACGCCGTAGAGCGTGAGCAGATCCTGGACGTCCCTGGCCTTGAAGCTCACCCGTCCCAACTCCATGCGGCTGATCTTCGATTCGGAGGCCCGGATGGAGTAGCCGGCCGCCTCGCGCGTGATGCCGCGCGAGTCACGCAGTCTCCTGAGCTGAGAGCCCAGCAGGATGCGCCGCACCACGGACCCACTCGACTCGCCTGCCGCCACTGGTCCAACCCTCCCCATCGCTTCCTGGCATCGGGGCTCCCCCTGAACCCCAAGAGGCGGATTCTGCCACCAAAACGCTTCAGCCCGTACTCGTTCGATTACGGAAATGGGAAGACCTTGAGGAGAGGGCGAAAACACCGGCGGGAAGAAATGAGCAAGAACCGGACGGGGTTGGACAGGTCCGGCGCGTGCACGTGCATCTGCCCTTGCATCTGCTGTGCGCATTCGGAACCATGGAGCCGCGCACCTGCGTTCTCGTTCGTGTTGTGCCGCTGTAGCCGGTACGCAGTACCGGTCCAGCCGCGATTCCCGGGAGTGCCTCGCATGGGGACGAATGGATCGACGATGCTCGAGCCGTTACGGCAGGGGCTTCCCCCCATCGACCCCTCCGCCGCCTCCGGATCGGCCACCTGCACCCTGCCACCACGCTACGAAGCGGTCGGCGGGGCCAGGCATTTCACCCGCGCGACCCTGGGCGGCTGGGGACTGACCGAACGCTTCGACGACGTCGCGCTGGTCGTCTCCGAACTGGTCACCAACGCCCTGCGGCACGCCCTGCCGGCCGACGCCCCGCGCGAGCCCCAGGAGCCGCCCGTACGGCTGCACCTGATGCGCTGGACCTCGCGACTGGTGTGCGCGGTGCGCGACCCGAGCCAGGCGAGCCCGGTGGCCTCCGAGGCGGCGGACTCCGCGGAGTCGGGCCGGGGACTGTTCCTGGTGGAGTCCTTCAGCGACTGCTGGGGCTGGCACCCCTCGCCCGTACTGAGCGTGGAGAGCTCCCCGGGCCCGGCGGCGCCACGGGGCAAGGTGGTCTGGGCCCTGTTCAGACTGGCCGACCCGGTGTGACGGGGCGGTGCGGCCGGCCGGCGCACCGCGTGGCACACCGGTCCGAGGGCCGGATCCCGCTGCGGGTGAGCGGGGTCCGGCCCCCGGTCGCGCCCGGCACCGCGGGGCGTCAGCCCACGAGGTGGTCGAACTCACCGTCCTTCACACCGAGCAGCAACGCCTCTATCTCCGCCGGCGTGTAGACCAGCGCGGGCCCGTCGGGGTGGCGCGAATTGCGCATCGCCACTCCCCCGTCGGGCAGTTTCGCGAACTCCACGCAGGAACCCTGGGAGTTGCTGTGTCTGCTCTTCTGCCAGACGACTCCGCGAAGCTCTGTGGCCGCCATGCCGTTGTACACGTGGTGCACAGGACGCTCCCCGAGTTGCAAGGTGCAAGTGTCAACTGACCCGGATCATAGCTGTGTTCAATTCTTGGTGCATGAGCGTATGCACGGGCAGATGCACGTGCACGCGGGGTGTTCCCGCGATTACAGCTCCTGCCGACAGAGACGTGCGAACGGCCTCCCCGGCTCCCGGTTCACGGAGTTGACTCCTCGGCACTCCTTGCGGCCCACTGGTAGCTCGGACGGCCATTCGTCTTCCAGGGGGAATTCCGCATGCACAAGATCGCACGTACCGGCGTGGTCCTCGCCGCCGGTCTGCTGACCGCGTTCGCGCTCACCGGTTGCGGAAGCGACGGTGACAAGAGCGACACGGGCAAGGACTCCGGGGCCGGGGCGAGCCCGACGGCGGGCGGGGAGAGCGACTCGCCCTCCGGAGGGGACGGCGGCAGCGGCAAGGACTCGGCGGGCGACGCGAAGGCGCTGGAGGGCGCCTGGGCGGGCCAGACGGACGGCAAGCCGGTCGTCCTGTCCGTCACCGCCGGCAAGGCCGTCGTCATCGCCGAGTCCCACGTCTGCTCGGGCAGCGTCTCGGACCCGGGCAGGCCGGCGCTGGAGCTGAAGTGCGCCGACGGCGACACCACCCGGACCAAGGGGTCCGTCGAGTCCAACGACGGCGAGACCGTGGTGGTCTCGTGGGACACCGGGGTCGAGGACAAGCTCGCCAGGACCGACGCGGACTCGCTGAAGAACCTCCCGGACCTGTCGGACCTGCCGACGCCGTGAACCGCGCGGGCGCCGTGCGGCCGTGACGCCGTGACGTAGGCATGCGGAACGTCGGGGACCGCGCGGCGTCATGACGTCAGCCCCCGGGAGAAGTCCTCCAGCGTTTCGAGCAGCAGGCCGACGTTGTTGCGTACGAGCGCGGTCCCGGTGGAGGCCGGCGCCCCGGCCGCCTCCTCCCGTGCCAGGCACTCCGCCTCCCAGCGCTCCAGCGCCTCCCGCACCGGCGTCCAGTCCGGTACGCGCCGCTCCCGTACCGCCTTCGCGCCCCGCTCGGTGGCCCGGCGCAGCGCCTCGGCGAGCGGCGCGGCCCCCGGTACGAACACGGCCCCCCTCCTGGGGATGTGCGCCTCAAGGAGCATCGCCACCCGGCCGAGCTGCACCAGGGCGTGCTGGGTGGCGTCGGCGGCGCCGTGCGAGAGGCCCCGGTGGCGCACCGGTTCGTGCCGGGCGGTCGCCACCGCCTCCTGCCAGGCGATCCGGGCCTCCCGGGTGGCGAGCAGGGCCTGCCGTACGTCGTCGTGGCCGCGCTCGGCCGGGTCCGCGTACTGGTCGACGACCGCGGCGGCGTACCGGCCGTCCTCCTTCAGCCAGTCGCCGAGCCGGGTGCGCAGGCGCGGGGTCTCCCAGGCCGGGTAGACGGCGTACGAGATCATCGCCAGGAGCCCGCCGGCCAGGGTGAGGAGCACCCGCTCGAACACGGTCTGGGAGAGGTCGTCCCCGGCCATGCCGAGCAGGAAGACGACGTACCCGCCGACGCATGCCTGGGCGACCGCGTAGCCGGTCCGCATCAGCAGGTACATCAGCAGGGCGCAGATCACGGCGAAGGCGGCGGACAGGCCGGTGCCCGGGTGCGCGACCTCGACGACGGCGGAGGCGAGGAAGACGCCGACGAGGGTGCCGCCGAACCGGGCGACCGCGCGGGAGTACGTCTGGGAGAACTCCGGCCGCATCACCATCACGGCCGCCATCGGCGCCCAGTAGCCGTGTCCGAGCGGGAGCAGACGGCCCAGCAGGTAGCCAATCGCGGCGACGACGGAGAGCCGGACGGCGTGCCGCAGGATCGGGGAGCCGTGGTGCATCTCGCGGCGCATCGACCGCAGGATCACCGGTACCAGCCGCAGCAGGCTGGGGCGCTGGTGGTGCTCGGCGGGCAGCGCGCCGCCCCGCCCGCCCCCGATGGCACCGGCGGTCTCCTCCGCCCCGGCCCGCTCCGCCTTCGTACCGTCGCCCTCGGCCGCCTCGATCACGTCGGAGAGCAGGGCGGCGAGCCGGTCGGCGGCGCGCAGCGGCGGGCCGGTGAGCAGGGCCCCGGTGTCGGGGGTCTTCAGCGCGGCGACGGCCGGCGCGGGCAGTTTCACGGGGTCGCCCTTGCGGATCGCCCGCGCCGCCGCGTCGAGCAGCGATCCGGCGGCGGCCAGCAGCTCGCGGACGCGGTCGCGCTCGGGGCCCTCGGACGGAACGCCCATGGCCGGGTCGGCGAGCGAGGCCAGCACCGGCCTGATGCGCTCGGCGACGCCGCGTGAACCGTGCAGTTCGGCCGGGCGGCGGCGGGCCTCGCGCGCGGTGACGGCGGCGGCCCTGCGCGCGAGCATCAGCGGCACCGGGTCGAAGTGGGCGACCGGGTCATGGCGCAGCCGCCGCGCGTAGTCGGCCTCGGCGGCCAGGGCGTCGGCGAGCGCGTCGCGCTGGGCACCCCATCTGCGGACCGGGAAGAGCACGATCAACGAGGCCTGGACGACCCCGCCGAACATGATCATCGCGCCGTGCAGGGCCGCCTGGGCGACGGAGGTCGGCAGGGTGATGGTGACGAGCATGATCGCGACGTTGGACGCGGCGATGATCCCCCCGGTCGGGCCCGCCGCCCAGGCGAGCCCGGCGAGGAAGGTCCAGATCACCAGGAGGAGCACGAAGAGCGGGAGGTGGGGACCGGCCACATAGCCCACGAAGGTGGTCAGGCCGAGGCTCACGCCGGAGACCAGGGCGAGCACGGGTCGGGGGCGCCAGCTGCGCTGGAAGGTGGCGATGGCCGCCTGGAACGCGCCGAACGCGGAGCTGGCGGCGACCACGGGTCCGAAGAGCGCGAGGCTCGCCCCGATGACCACGGCGAGCCCGGCCGCACCACGCAGCGCGATCAGCGGTTCGAGGCGCCGCCGCTCGATCTTCAGGCCGGAGCGGGCGGTCTCCTTCAGCGCCCGGAGCCAGCTCATGGACCGAGCCTAACCGGATTTCCCGTTTTGCCCGAGTTGCCGGTGCGGGGCTCCGGGGAGCGGGCGGTCGGGACCGGATCCGGCCGGCTTCCCGCCGAAGCGGGACCACCGGTCCCGGCCCGGACGGTCCCGGTCCGGACGGACCCGGCCTGGACGCACCCGGCCCGGACGGTCCCGGTCCGGACGGTCCCGGCCCCGGCGGCTCAGCCCCTGATGCCCGGCGCCTGCCCGCCCATCCGGGCGCGGTCCGCCGCCCGGGTCCCGTGGGTCCAGCCGTCCAGGTCGGTGGCGCCCCGGACCCGGGTGGTCGTGGTGCGGGGGAACATCTGCTCGGCGGTCTCGCTGACCGCCAGGTCACGTGCGGCGAGCACCGGGAGCAGCCCGGAACCGGCGTCCGTACCGCCCTCCGCGTCGGCCTCGGCCGTGGCGCGGGCGGTTCCGTCGGCCAGCCGGCTGCCCAGGCGCTGGGCGTACGCCATCAGGAAGGACTGCCGGAACGTCTTGGTCCGCTTGCGTCCGCCGGCCCGCTGGCCGGCCTCGGCCCGGGTCATCGCGGCCGTGCCCTGCACCAGGAGCGAGGTGTGCAGCAGTTCCACGGCCTCCAGGTCCGCCTCGAAGCCCACCACCGTGGTGAAGCCGAGCTCGCTGTTCCAGACGGCCCGGCAGCGGTTCGCCGAGGCCACCGCGTCCAGCAGGATCGCCTTGGCCGTCTCGTAGGGGGCGTCCACACCGATCCGGCAGGCGCCCGGGGTGCGGTCGCCGTGCGTACGGGCGGCGAGCAGGGCCTCGTCGATGCTGTGCCGGGCCATCAGCTCCTGCGCCTTGGTGGTCAGCGCCTCCGCCTCCTCCGGATACCCGGTCGCCTCCGCCTTCGCCAGCAGGGCCCGGATGCGGGTCAGCATGCGGGGCTCACCGGCCGCCGGCGGCCGGTGCAGGGCCTCGCGCCCCGCACCCGGCGGGGGCCCGACGGGCTCGACGACCGGCAGGGCGAGCAGCAGCCGGTGGAGCGCGAGGAGCGCGGAGGCGTACGAGAACCGGTCGGGCCGGCCTGCCGGCGGCGCGGGCGGCAGCTCGTCCAGCTGGGATCGCCAGCGCGGCGGCAGCTCGTCGTAGCGGCGGACCTCGGAGGCGATCAGCCCGGCGGCCACTCCCGCCGCGTGCTCGCCGAGGTCGCGGCGGACGATGCGGACGACGTCGGCGGGCAGCCAGCCGCGCTCCCAGGCCCGCCGGACGAACTCCTCGCCCCGGCGCACCAGCTCCGCGTCGGCCTCCGGGGCGGCGGCGAGCAGCGAGGCGCCGGTGTCGAGACCGGCGTCGCCCTCCGTGTAGAGGGCGGCCGCGAACGCCTGGTCGATCACCGATTCCATGCGCTCAGGGTAGGCGCCCGCCGTCCACAGCCTGTGGATATCGAACACGCGACCGATAGCGGGAGGGCGGTCCGGTGCTCCCGGCCGTTGCGTCAGTCCGTGCCCGAGCCACGACCACCGGAACCTGGGTATCAGCATCAATGTCAGTGCCGGGTGCCAGACTCGCTCGCATGACCGAACGCTGGGCGCTGGCCGTCACGGAGAGCGGAGGCGCCCGCCTCGCCCCGTTGAACCGCTCCGGCCGGCCCGCGGGCCCGGTCCTCACCGAACCGGACCTGGCCGGGGCGGTCCGCTCCCGGCCGGACGTCACCCGCTGGGTGTGGCGCTCGACGGCCGAGGTCTACCCGCGGCTGCTGGCCGCCGGAGTGCGGGTGGAGCGCGCCTACGACGTGGAGGCCGCCGAGTCCCTGCTGCTCGGACACGAGGGCCGGTTCGGCGAGCCCCGTTCGGCGGCCGCCGCGCTCGCCCGGCTGCGCGGCGGGCCGGTGCCGCCCGATCCGCCGCCCCGGCCCGCGGAGCCCGGCTCCCAGTCCTCCCTGTTCGAGCCGTCCTCGGGCCCGGAGCTGCCGTTCGACGCACTGACCGAGGTGTACGCGGCGCAACTCGCCCGGCACGACACGACGGACCGGCCGGACCGGATGCGGCTGCTGACGGCCGCCGAATCGGCGGGGATGCTGGTCGCCGCCGAGATGAACCGGGCGGGCCTGCCCTGGCGGGCCGACGTCCACCGCGAGGTGCTGCGCGAACTGCTCGGCGAGCGGTACGCGGGCGGGGGCGAGCCCCGCAGGCTGGCCGAGCTGGCCGACGAGGTGTCCGCCGCCTTCGGCCGCCGGGTGCGCCCGGATCTGCCGGCCGATGTGGTGCGGGCCTTCGCGCAGGCCGGGATCAAGGTGCGCTCGACGCGCCGCTGGGAGCTGGAGGGGCTGGACCACCCGGCGGTCCGGCCGCTGGTCCAGTACAAGAAGCTGTACCGGATCTGGACGGCGCACGGCTGGAGCTGGCTCCAGGACTGGGTCCGCGACGGCCGCTTCCGCCCCGGGTACCAGCCGGGCGGCACGGTCAGCGGGCGCTGGACGACCAACGGCGGCGGGGCGCTCCAGATCCCGAAGGTGATCCGGCGTGCCGTCGTCGCCGACGAGGGCTGGCGCCTCGTCGTCGCGGACGCCGACCAGATGGAGCCGAGGGTGCTGGCCGCGATCTCCCGCGACCCGGGCCTGATGGAGGTGGCGGGCCACGAGGGCGACCTCTACACCGCGCTGTCCGACCGCGCCTTCCACGGCGACCGCGACCACGCCAAGATCGCGCTGCTCGGTGCCGTCTACGGGCAGACGTCCGGGGACGGCCTGAAGAACCTGGCGGCCCTGCGCCGCAGGTTCCCGCGCGCGGTGGCCTATGTGGACGACGCCGCGAAGGCCGGCGAGGAGGGCCGTCTCGTACGCACCTGGCTGGGCCGCACCAGCCCGCCGGCCGCCGGGCGCGGGGAGGACGGGGAGGCCGGGCTCCCGCAGGAGGAGGCCGAACCGACGGAGGAGGGGCGCCACGGCTTCCTGCCCGGTTACGCCTCGTCGGACGCCCGGGCGCGCGGCCGGTTCACGCGCAACTTCGTGGTCCAGGGCAGCGCGGCGGACTGGACGCTGCTGGTCCTGGCGGCCCTGCGCCGGTCGATCGCCGAGGCCGGGCTCCGGGCCGAGCTGGTCTTCTTCCAGCACGACGAGGTGATCGTGCACTGCCCGGCGGCGGAGGCCGGGACGGTGGCGGCGGCGATCCGGGAGGCCGCCGAACTGGCCGGACGGACGGTCTTCGGCGAGACACCGGTGCGGTTCCCGTTCACCACGGCGGTGGTGGAGCACTACTCGGACGCGAAGTGAGAACGGGGAAGCGGCCGGCCCGGGCCCGCCCCCTCGGACCCGGGCCGTGCGCCGTACGTGCCCCGGGGAGAGAGCCCGGGGCACGTGGCGCGGCGGATCGGCCGCCCGCTCGTCCGGCTGTCTACCCGCGTTCCCACAACGCGGGGACATGCGGCGGCTCCCAGCCGGTCAGGGCGGTGTGAGCCTGCAGACAGCGGTACGCGGCCCCGCCGTAGGTGACGCGGTCTCCCGCGGTGTAGGACGTCCCGGCCGTCCAGGTGCCGCCCGGTCCGGTCGGCGGGTCGGTGGGGGGATCGGTCGGGTCCGTCGGGTCCGTCGGGTCCTGGGCGACGTCGAGGACGAAGTCGAAGGTGCCCTCCCTGCCGGAGCCCGCCGCCCGGACGTTCATCAGCAGCGCCGCGTCGTACAGCATGTCGGTGCTGTTGCGCGGCTCGCCCGGGAAGTACAGCTGCGTGGTGAGGATGCCCGAACCGGGCGCCTGGGCCTTCACATGGATGTGCCGGGTACGGCCCGGGTAGAGCCCCGGCACGATCGTGGTGAGGGTGAACGCGCCGTTCCGGTCGGTGAACTGGTGGCCGCGGAAGGCGTAGCCGTTCATGTCGTACGCGCCGTTGGTGTCCGCCTGCCAGAAGTCGAGCAGCACTCCGGGGATGGGCCGGCACTCGCGTCCGAAGACGTAACCGCTGACGGTCAGCGGCACACCGGGCGTCGACGCGGTCACCAGGCTGGTGCGCAGCGGGGAGTTCGGCTTGAAGTACGGGCCCTCCATCTGGTCGTGCGTCGGCTCGTCGCCGTCGTCGCAGTCCGGGGTCGGGGCGAGCGGCCGGCCGGTGTTCCCGGCGTCGCGGGCCAGCGCCACCCCGCCGCCCGCGAACAGCGGTACGGCGGTGGCCACGAGCGCGGCCCTGAGGAGGGACTTGCGGCTGATCGCCGGACCGCCGGCGGCTTCGGCGGGGGCGGTGGGCTCGTTGCTCTCGGAGGGCTCGGGGGAGGCTGGGGGCATGACTGACGGACTCCTCGGGATGGTGGGGAAGGGCACGTGCGCGGTGCGGGGGCCCGGGGCCGACGGCGGCCCCGGGCCCGTTCCTCGATCGCCGGAGGGGCGGGTGCCGCGGTGTTACAGGGCCCGCCAGAGGGCCGGGACGTTCGGCGGGGTCCAGCCGGGCTGCGCCAGGTGGCCCTGGAGGCAGCGGTAGCTCGCCGAGCCGTACGTCACGACGTCACCGGCCGCGTAGGTGGTCCCGGCCGCCCAGGTGCCGCCCGGGTTCGTCGGCGGGTCGGTCGGGTCCGGTGGGGTGGTGGAGCCGTTGGTGACCAGGGTCAGGCCGTACACCTGAAGGGCCGGGTTCAGCGGCTGGAAGTACGTCACGCCGCCCTGCGAGCAGTTGCCGGTGCCACCGGAGGTGACGCCCTGGGCCTGGCTGCCCGAGACGAACGAGCCGCCGGAGTCGCCCGGTTCGGCGCACACGTTGGTCCGGGTCACCCCGGAGACGGTGCCCTCCTGGTAGGTGACGCTGCTGTTGCGCTGCTGGACCGTGCCGCAGTGCCAGCCGGTCGTCGAGCCGGACCGGCAGACCGAGGAGCCCTCGATCGCCTCGGTGGAGCCGGTGACCGTCACATCGCCGTTGCCGTAGCCGTTGACCAGCGGGCGCGGGGTCCAGCTGGTGTTGGTGGCGACCCAGGAGTAGTCGCGGCCGGGGAACGTGGAGCCCTGGAAGGAGCCCTGGGCCTGCTGGTTGTAGCCGCTGGTGGAGACGCCCGGCGTGCCGCAGTGCCCGGCGCTGACGAAGCCGCTCTGGGTGCCGCGCTTGACGGGGAAGCCGATGGAGCAGCGGCCCGAGCCGTTCATGTAGTACGCGTCGCCGCCGCGCAGGTCCGCGAAGGTGCGGGGCCGCTCGGTCGAGCGGGTGACCGTCACCAGGTCCCGGGAGACGCCGGCCTTCGCGAGGAACGCGTCGGCGGCGGACGCCTCGCCGGCCTGGACGACGACGCGGTTGCTGCGTACGTCGACGTACCAGGCGGGTATGCCCTTCGGCGCGGTGCGCAGCGCGACCCGGTCCAGGGCGGCCTTGGCGGCGTCGAGTTCGGCCAGGCTGTGGTCGACGACCTCGGCGCGGGCGCCGGCCTCCGTGATGCGGGCGGCGTCCGCGGCGTCGGTGGTGGCGACGGTCAGGTCCGCGGCGTCACCGCTGACCCGGGCCCCGGCGAACCGGTCGCCGAGCGAGTACCGCAGCCCGGCGGTGAGGGCGGCGGCCCGCGACTCGTCGGCGATGCGCCCGCGGGCCTCGGTGGCGGTGAGTCCGAGGTCCCGCTGCATGGCCTTCAGGAGGCCGGGCGAGAGGTGGGCGGCGTCCGCCGCGGGGGCGGGGGCGTGGGAGGCGGGGCCGGCGGACGCGGTGCCGGTCAGCCCGGCGAGCGCGAGCGCGCCGACGGCCACGGTGGCGGTACACGCGGCCAGGGCCCGCCTGCGGAGCATGGATCTCTCCACGTAACTCTCCTTGGCTTCAGAGGAATCGCTTCAGAAGAATCGCTTCAGAGGAATCGCTTCAGGGTGTTGCCGGGGGAAGCGCTTCGGGGAATCGCCGCCAAGGTAGCCGCGTACACGTCAGCTGCAGGAGATCCCGTCCGCCCCATCGCACCGCGTTATGGGGCGGACGGCGTCGGCCGGGGCTCCCCTCGCACACGGGGCGCGAGTAGGTTCCCCCCATGCGCATAGGCCAACTGCTGGGCAGCGGACGCAACGCGGACGTGTACGAGCTGGACGAGGCGTGGGTCCTGCGGCGTTACCGGGACGGGCTGGACGCCACCCGTGAACTGCCCGTCATGTCCTACCTGGCGGCATCCGGCTACCCGGTGCCCCGGCTGGGCCCGCGGCCCCCGTCGGCCGGCCCCGGCGACCTGGTCCTCCAGCGCCTGCACGGTCCGACGATGCTGGAGTCCCTGCTGTCCGGGGCGGTCGGCGCCGAGGAGGGCGCCGCGCTGCTGGCCGGCCTGCTCGCCGATCTGCACACCGTCCCGGCCCGGCTCTCGCCCGACCCCGAGGACCGCGTCCTCCACCTCGACCTCCACCCGGACAACGTGATGCTGACGGCGGACGGGCCCGTGGTCATCGACTGGAGCAACACCGAGGAGGGCCCGCCCGCCCTGGACCGGGCGATGTCGGCGCTGCTCCTGGCGCAGGTGGCCGTGGACCCCGGCCACCCGGCGGCGGACGGGGCCCGGGAACTGGTGACCGCCCTGATGGCGCGCCTGGTCGCCGACGACGGCGTCCCCGCCGCCCGTCTCGCCGACGCGGCCGCCCGGCGCGCCCACAACCCGACGACGACCCCGGCCGAGGCGGCCCTCCTCGGGGACGCGGTGGCCCTGGTCACCGCGCTGGCGGGTCGGTAGCGGGCCCGGCGGGCTCCACCGGCCGGGTGCGAGAGGCGAGCGCGGCGGACAACGTCCCGGCCGGCCGGCTCCGCGACGCGGTCGACGCGGGTTCCGGACGGGACTTCCGAGACCGCCGTCGCCCGCCCCTTGTCGCGCGCCCAGCGGGTCATTAGGGTCGCCCCGTTGTCGAAGCGCTTCGACGGAGCCGCTTCGCCACCGCCTCCGGCAGCACGCCCGCGCGACGTACAGGAACGGATGCCATGCCAGTCCGAGACCAGACGGGCACCACCGTCAGCAACCCGGTGATCCCCGGATTCCACCCCGACCCCAGCGTCTGCCGGGTCGGCGAGGACTACTACCTGGCGTGCTCCAGCTTCGAGTACTTCCCGGGCATCCCCCTCTTCCACAGCCGCGACCTCGTCCACTGGACGCAGATCGGCAACGTCCTCGACCGGCCGGAGCAGTTGCACCTGCCCGCCGGCACCCGGGCCTCCGGCGGCGTCTACGCGCCGACGCTCCGCCACCACGACGGCCGGTTCTGGCTCGTCGTCACCAACGTCGAGGTGGGCAACCTCCTCTTCACCACCACCGACCCGGCCGGCCCCTGGTCCGACCCCGTCCCCCTCCCCGGCGTCCCCGGCATCGACCCGGACCTGGCCTGGGACGAGGACGGCACCTGCTGGTGCACCGTGGCCGGCGTCTCCCAGGTCCGCATCGACCCGCACACCGGCGAGACCTTCGGCGAACCCCGCCGCATCTGGTCCGGGGCGCCCGGGGCGAAGGCGCCGGAGGCCCCGCACCTGTACCGGATCGGCGACCACTGGTACCTCCTGATCGCCGAGGGCGGCACCGAGCGCGGGCACGCGGTGTCGGTCGCGCGCGGGCCCTCGCCCGCCGGACCGTTCGAGCCCTGCCCGGACAACCCGGTGCTCACCCACCGGGGCCGCGAGCACCCCGTCCAGAACACCGGACACGGCGACCTGGTGCAGGGGCCGGACGACTCCTGGTGGCTGGTGCTGCTCGGCGTGCGGCCAGGCGGCGGCACCCCCGGCTGGCACGTGCTCGGCCGCGAGACCTTCCTGGCCCCGGTGACCTGGGTGGACGGCTGGCCCGTCGTCGGCGAGGTGTCCACCGAACTCCCGGCCCCTCCCTGGCCGTTGGCACCCGCTCCCGACGCGCCGGCCCGGGACGACTTCGACCTGGCCGAGCCGCGCCCGTACTGGATCTCGCCCCGCCGCTCGACCGCCGGGCGGGCCGGGACGAAGGAGCGCCCCGGCTGGCTGACCCTGCACGGCCGGGGCGGCACCCTGGACGACCCGGACGCCGTGTTCACCGGCCGCCGCCAGCAGCACCTGTCGTGCCGGGCCCGCACCCTGGTGGACGCGGCGGACGGGCACGGCGGGCTCGCGGTGCGGCTCGACGAGGCGCACCACTACGCGGTCGAGGCGGGCGGCGGCGAGATCCGGCTGATCGCCCGGATCGGCCCGCTGCGCACGGTGGTGGCGGCCCGCCCCGCGCCCCCCGGTCCGGTGGTCCTTGGCATCGACGCCGTACCCACCCGGCCGCCCCTCGGCCCGTGCACGGGACCGGACACGGTGTCCCTGGGCTTCGAGGAGCCGGACGGCACGTTCACCGTGCTCGGCGCCCTCGACGGGCGCTACCTCTCCACGGAGGTGACCGGCGGCTTCACCGGCCGGGTGATCGGCCTGTACGCCGCGAGCGGCACCGTCCACTTCGACTGGTTCGCGTACGAGCCCTTGGACGTCCGGGGGCCGGAGGCCGAGGGGCGCACCCCGTAACGCATCGCCCCCGGCCGGCGGCGTCGCCGGACTTCCGCCGCCGTTCCGCCGAGGACGCCTCCCCTGCCCAGCGGGTCGGCGGGGACCGGACGGCGGCCGTGCCGGACGCCGGTCCGCGAGCCGCGCCGCCCCGGGGCGCGTGGGGTTCCGGGGCGGGGGGACACCCGAAGGGGGACGGCGGGGGGCACGAACGGGGAACTGGATCCTGGAGGGGTGGGTTGGCAGGGTGGCGGTGCGCCGGTCCGGCCCGGACCGGCCGGGACGGGAGGCCGACCGAGTGGGCACGCCGAACTACGTAGTCACCCCGGCGATGGTGACCGCTGCCAAGAACTCCTGCCGTACGACGGCCGAGGAGATCAACGCGCAGCTCTCCACCCTGCGGACGTACGTCGTCAACCTGGAGCAGGTCTGGCAGGGCATCGCCCAGCGGACATTCGACACGTACATGGCCGAGTACGACGTCTACGCGAAGATGCTCAACCAGGCGCTCAACGAGATCGCCGACGGCCTCTCCAGCACCCACCTGAACTACTCCGAGGCCGAGGCCACGGCCATGCGGAACCTCCAGGCGCTGGAGAACGAGCTGCCCTCGGCCCGGCTGGACTGAACGCCGGCCAGGAGAACGGAGATCACTGTGACGGGCATCGAAGACAGCAGAATCCTGGTCCACGCCGACCTGTCCACCGCCGGACCGGAGATCAACCGCAGGGCGGCGGAGATCAGCGAGGAGCTGTCCCTTCTGATCAGGCAGTTGCAGCCGCTCGCGGCGACCTGGACCGGAGAGGCCAAGGAGTACTACGAAGTGCTCCAGGCCGAGTGGAACATGGCGGCCGAAGGCCTGTTCGGACCCGAGGGTGTCCTCGGCCGGATCGCGCACGCGCTGAACGTCAACTGGGCGAACTACTCCAACGCCGAGTGGGCCAACGTCTCCACCTGGCGCACCAGGAACTGAACCATCCGGCACCGCGTCCCCTGCGGACCGGCGCCACGGCCTCCGCCTCCCCGGGGCAGGAGGCCCTTTCACGACCCCGAGAGGAACCGGCACCCATGGCCGACGAACACTGCCGGATCACCGTGGTGGCCGAGCGCCGGCAGGTGGACCTCGCCGTACCCGCCCACGTGCCGATCACCGACTGGATCGACGGGGTGGCCGGGCTGTGCGGTGCGGACGACGACGAACTGATGCCCGTCGCATGGTCGTTGCGGGCCGGGCCGGCGGTCCCGCTGCCTCCCGATCGTTCCCTGGCCGAGTCCGGTGTGACCGACGGCGAGGTCCTGCACCTGACCGACCTCCTGGCCGACGAGTACGACGAACCCGTGGTCCGGGATGTCGCCGAACAGGTCACCGAGGTCTCGGAGCGGCTGCTGGACCGCCGCTGGGACACCCGGTCCCGGGCCGTCGTCGTGCTGCTGTCGGGGCTCGTCTGGCTGTCCGCCGGAGTCCTGCTCGGGCGGACCGTGAACGGCGGTACGGACGGCGCCGAGCTGGTCTCCTGGACCGCGCTGGGCGTCTGCGGCCTGCTCCTCGGCGTGCTGCTGCCGGTGCTGGGCTGGGTCGCCGGTGAACGCCGCTGGGCGGTACCCGTCGGAGTGCGTACGGCCCTGGCGGTCTGCGCGGTGCCCGCGTTCGCGATGGCCGGCCTCGGTCTGACGGCCGGTGCGGCGCCCGGCGGCTCCGGCATCACCGGCGGCGCCGTCGCGGCCGTCACCTGCGGCGCGCTGATCGGGGCCGTACTGGCCTGTGCCGCCGCGCTGAACGCGGTGACCGCCGCCGTACTGCTCGTGGTGTTCACCGCGACGGTCCCCACCGTGGTCCTCGCGCTGACCGGTACCGGCCTCGACCGGAGCGCGGCCGTCGCCGGACTGCTGGCCTTCGCGCTGCTGCTGGTCGCGCCGGGGACGGCGGGCCGGGTCGCGGCAACCGGATACCGGCACTCCGGACGGGAGCTGCCCGCGTCGGGACCGGCGCTGGAGGCCGCGGTGCGGAACGCGATGCGGCTGCTGCTGGTGTGGAGCGGGCTGCTGTCGCTGACCCTGGCCGTCTCGCTGGCCCTGCTGGCCGGGACCGCGTCCCCCTACGGTCCGGCGATCGCCGCCGCCCTGGCGCTGGGGCTGCTGCTGCGGGCCGGACAGGCGGTCACCGTGAGCGAGGTGGCCCCGGTCGGGGCAGCCGGTGCGGTGGGCGTGTTCTTCCTGCTGCTGAACGCCCCCGAGCGGTTCGGGCTGCCCCCGGTGGCCGGGCTCGCGGGAGTCATGGCCGTGGCCGTGGTCCTGGTGGCGTACGGGTTCCGGCGGCTCATGCGGCCGGAGTCGGCCGGCGCGGGCCGGCCCGGCTGGCTCGGGAACGCGGGCACGGTCGTCGGCGCCCTGGCGATCCCGCTGACCGTGGCCGCCTTCGGTGTCTTCGACATGCTGTCCGGTCTGGGCAGCCACCTGTGAGACCGAGGCGCGGGGCGCCGCGCAGACCGTCCCGGCCCGAGCCCCACGACGGCCTTCCCGGCGGTACGACACGGGGCCGGGGCACGGCCGGTGCCGTACCGGGCAGCGCGACCTGGGCCACGGAACGGGGCGGTGGGCTAGCGGGCGGCGCTCGGAACGGCGTCCTGCCGGGGGTCCCGCGAGGGCTCGGAGAGCAGCCCGAGCTCGATGGCCCGGCGGGTCAGGTCGGCCTTGTTGCCGACGTCCAGCTTCGTCCGGATCCGCTTCACGTAGGTGCTGATGGTCGCCTCGGTCAGGCCGAGCCTGCGACCTATCTGGCCGTGGGTGAGGCCGCCGGCGAGCAGCCGCAGGGTCTCCTGTTCGCGCCTGGCCAGCGGTCTGGGCTCCGAACCGGTCGCGCGGTCGGCGAGTTCGGCGTACAGCCGGGGCATGAGCAAGGGCGAGATGTGCAGGCCGCCCTCGCTCACCGTCTCGACGGCGCGCAGCAGTTCCCGTTCCTCCACGTACTCGGTGACACAGCCCAGCGCCCCGGCGCGGATCACCGGGAGGATGGGATGGGCGGCCACGGTGTCCCGGACCACGAGGACCCGGCCACGGGCGGCGAGCCGGGTGATGGACCCCGTCGCCGGTACGAAGCGCCCGTCGGCGTGGGCATCGGACCCGCCGGCCGCGTCGACGTCTGCGTCTGCGTCTGCGTCTGCGTCTGCGCCGAGCGAAGAACCGCGCGCCGCGCCGGGCCGTGGCTCCGGGCCGGCCGCGGCACCGGGGCCGGTGCGCGGAGGGCCGTAGAGGATGACATCGGCGGTCATGCCGGCGGCCGCGAACTCCGCCGCGGTCGGTGGCGCGGGGAGAAGTTCGGTCCCCTCGACAGCCGATATGACGCGGGCGAGTCCGTGGCGCACCAGGCTCCGTTGCTCGATGATGGCGATCCGCATGTGCGCAGTCCTGCTTCCCGTCCTCTGTCCGGCACAGTCGTGGGTGGGCACCGTCCTTGCCGATGGAGGTGCACGGGCCGTCTTCGTCCCGTGGCTCGCGACGGCGCCACGAGGCCCGCTGCCCTCTCGCGAAGGCGTTCACCTGCGGCGATGCCCCCGGTTCGGCGGTCAGGTTACGCATCGCCGGGATGCCCGAAGCGCACTTATCGCATGCCTGTGTGAGCGAAATCGGAAGTTCATCTTCCACTGGTGCGATCTTCACCTGGGCTTTCGCATACCCCTCTTATCCCGTCCGTCCGCGCTGGATACCCTCACGCGGCCCGCACCAGGAAAGGCAGATCCGTGTCCGACCCGGAGACCCCCGAACAGCCCGCCGGCTCCCCCGCGCCGAACCGTCTCACCCAGGAGGACCGCCACGGTTTCATCTCGGCGTTCGTCTCCGGCGTACGCCCGGCCGGTGAATCCGGGCGGGCGGGCGGCCGGCTGCTGCTGGTCGGCATCTCGGTCGTGGTGGCGCTGGGACTGACCGCCGTCGTGGTGGGCGCCTTCTCCGGAGGCGGGTCCGACGACAAGGCCGCTGCGCACTCCCCGTCCGCCTCCCCGGTGGGCAGGAGCGGCGGGCCGGGCGGACACGCGTCCCGGACGCCGGACGGATCCGGCGGCGCGAAGGGCGGATCCGGCGGCGCGGCAGGCGGCTCCGGCGGCGCGAGGGGCGGAGCCGGCGGCGCGGCAGGCGGCTCCGGCGGCGCAACGGGCGCAACGGACGCAACGGACGCAACGGACGCAACGGGCGGATCGGGGCCCGGCAGCACGGGCGCGGGGTCCGGCCCGGGACCGGGTAAGGGCAGCGGCACCGCCGCCAACGGCGCGTCCGGAGCCGGCACCGGGCCCACGGGCACCGCCGCCCCCGCCGCGTCGCCCAAGGTCCAAGGCGCCACCGTCGCGAAGGCCACCTTCACCGCCCTCGCCGGTTACGGCTGCCCCAGCGGTTCCGGCGCCACGGTGTGGGCCGCCGACCCCGACTACGACGCGGGCATCGACGGCTGGCTGCGCAGCTCCACCGGCGGTTACACCGGCGGCGGATGCAGTGGACGGTACGTGTCGCTGCCGATGTCCGGCTCGGCGGGCAGCCGGGACGCGGACACCTACTTCCTCTGGAAGTTCGACTACGGCTCGGCCTTCACCTCCGGTACCTGCACGGTGTCGGTGTACGTACCGAACCACGCCAGCAAGACCTATGTGGGCGGCTCCCCTTCGTACTACGCCCTCTACAACTCGACGAAGAGCGGCGGCACGGCGGCCGGATCGTTCAGCGTCAACCAGGTCGCGCACCGCGGCGACTGGGTCAGGGCGGGTTCCTGGAGGGTCAGCGGCGGTCCGCTGACCATCCGGATGGTGAACACCGGGACCGGCGAGGACAGGGACACCCAGCACGGGCACCACGCGGCCGCCCCGATACGGCTGTCCTGCGTCGCCGCGTGATCGGCCGGGGCAGCGGCACGGCCCTGCGGGTCGGCCCGCACGGGTGGGGCGCCCACAAGACCATCGGCGCGGCGCTCAGGGCCGCCGCTCCCGGCGCCGTCGTCTCGGTCCAGCCCGGCGTGTACGCCGAGACGCTGGTGCTCGCCGGGGATGTCGCGCTCGTCGCCGAACAGGGTCCCGGTTCGGTGCGGCTGACCGGCGCCCGGGGCGTACCGCTGACCGTGACCGGGGGCACGGTCAGGGTCGGCGGGCTGGTGGTGGAGGGCCCCGGCGGCCGGGCGGCGGTCCGGGTGACCGGCGGCGCGGTGGAGTTCGAGGAGTGCGAGATCGGCGGCGGCCCCCTGGAGGTTTCCGGGGACTCCGTCACGGCCCTGCGCGGCTGCCGGGTGCGGGCGACCGGGACGGCGGTGGCGGTACGGCTGTCCGGGCCCGGCCGTACCGAGCTGACGGATGTGACGCTGGACGGGGCGGGGCTGCTGGCCGAGCGGCACGTGGAGGTGCGTGCGCACGGGCTGACCGTGACCGGCGCGCCCGAGGACGCGCTGGTGTTGCGGGACGGCGCCGGGGGCGAGTTCACCGAATGCACACTGAGCGGCGCCGCCGCCAGTGCCGTACAGGTGGTGGCGGGCGGACGTCCGGTGCTGCTGCGGGACTGCCTGCTGGCGGACAGCGGGAAGCAGGGCGTCCTGGTGACCGGCGGTGATGCCGGTAGGGGTGGTCCGGCCGGCCCGGCCGGTGCTCGCGGTTCGGCGACCGCCGGTCCGGGGACGGGCGGCCCGGTGACGGACCGTCCGGGCGCAGGCGGTGCGGTGACGGACCGTCCGGCGGCGGGGTTCCCGGACCCCGCCGGCGCCGTCGTTCTCGACGCCTGCCGGATCACCGCCGGGCACCTCGGTGTCCGGGCCGGCGGCCCCGGCGCCGGGCTGACGCTGCGGAACTGCCGGATCGAGGGGACCGGCGGGGTGGGCGCGCTCGCCGACGACGGAGCCGTTCTGCGGATGTCGGACTGCCGCGTCAGCGACACCAAAGACAGCGGGGTCGCCGTGCACAGCCGTGCGCGGGCCGCCCTCGACGACTGCGCCGTGACCGGCGCGGGCGGCAACGGGGTGTTCGCGACGTATCGGGCGGCCCTGCGGCTGACCGGCTGCACGGTGACGAAGAGCACCTGCACCGCCGTCCATCTCGGCGACGGCGTACGGGCCGTGCTGCGCGGCTGTGTCCTCAGCGACGTGCCCCAGCACGGCATACGGGTGGGCGACGGCGCACTGGCCACGGTCGAGGACACCAGGATCGGGCCGGTGGGAATGGCCGGGATCTCCGTCGCGGGCGGCGACCTCACCGCCCGCCGGATCCGCGTGACCGGCGCCGAAACCGGGATCGACCTGACCACCCCGCACCGCCCGCTGCTGGAGGGCGGCGAACTCACCGCCTGCCGTACCGGTCTGCTGATCGGGGCCGACACCGGAGCCCAGGTGAGTGGTCTACGCGTCCGGAACAGCGGTGAGCTGGGCATCCGGATCGGAGAACGCGCCGCGCCCTGGCTGATCGGCTGCCACGTCCTCGACACGGCGGGCAGCGCCCTGGTGATCCTCGCCGGGGCCCGCCCCCGGATCACCGGGACCCGGGTCACCCGCGCCGAAGGCAACGGTCTGTACGCGGCGGACGGCGCGGCCGGTGAACTCACCGACTGCACGTTCGGCTCGACCGACTGCCCGGCGGTGTTCGCGGGCCGGGACGCCTCACCCGTGCTGCGGCGGGTCCTGATCCACCACACCGCCGAGGACGTCCGGTTGGCGGAGGGCTCCCGGGCGGTGTTCCGGGACTGCCGGATCGACGCGGTGGAGACCAGCGATCTGCCACCGGGTTCCCTGGCGGCCGCCGGCACCCCGGTGGGCACGCCGGAGTCCGATACCGGCACCGGCACGGATGCCGGCTTCGCGCCGGAGGGTGAGCGTACGACGGTGACGGGCGGGTCGGGGCCGGGCGGCGGCTCTGTGGCCGTACCGGTGACGGGCGACGGCGGTGCCACGGCGTCCGGGGAGGAGCCCTTGGAGGAGCTGCTCGGCGAACTGCGCGCGCTGGTGGGGCTGGAGCGGGTCAAGCAGGACGTCGAGACGATGGTGAAGCTGATGCGGCTGGTCCGTCGCCGCACCGAGGCCGGTCTGCCGCCGCCCCCGCTCAGCCGCCATCTGGTCTTCGCGGGCAACAGCGGCACCGGCAAGACCACGGTGGCCCGGCTGTACGGGCGGCTGCTGGCCGCGCTCGGCCTGCTCACCAAGGGCCACCTGGTGGAGGCCGACCGGGGCACCCTGGTCGGCGAGTACGTCGGCCACACCGCGCCGCGCACCACGGCCGCGTTCCGGCAGGCGCTCGGCGGGGTGCTGTTCATCGACGAGGCATACGCGCTGGTACCGCACGGACAGGGCGGCGATTTCGGCCAGGAGGCCATCGCCACCCTGGTCAAGCTGATGGAGGACCACCGGGACGACGTGGTCGTGATCGTGGCCGGATACCCGGAGGAGATGGATCACTTCGTCTCCGCCAACCCGGGCCTGGCCTCCCGTTTCACCCGCACCCTGGTCTTCGACGACTACGACGCCGAGCAACTGGCCGGGATCGTGGCGCGGCACGCCGCCGAGCACCGCTACGAGCTGGGCGAGGGGACCGCCGAGGCGCTGCGCGAGCACTTCGACGGCCTGGTGCGCGACGAGACGTTCGGCAACGGCCGGGGTGCCAGGCAGCTCTTCCAGCAGATGACCGAACGACACGCGGGCCGGCTCGCGGACCTGCCCGAGCCGACGACGGCAGAACTGGTGACCCTGCTGCCGGCGGACGTACCGGAACCGGAGTGGGGGGAGGACCGGCGTCGTGCCCCCTCCGCCGGGGGCGGTTACGAGGCGCTTCGGTGACCGGTCCGGGGGCTTCGGGCGGTCCTATCCCACGACGGGCGTCGGCGGCATCTCCGGGAAGACCGAGTTGTAGTCGGCGTTGGCGTAGGTGCTGCCGGCCCGGTCGATCAGCACGATGAACTGGCCGACGAGTTCGATGGCGTCGGCGCATTCCCGCATCACCTTCGTCATCGCCGGGTTCATGCCGGCGGCGAACTCCTTCGCGGCCTGCTGGAGTTCCGTGTCCGGTTCGAGGTGCGGGCCCTGGGGATCGAGGGACCAGATGCCGGTGGAGAAGTCGAAGAACGAGTTGTCCACCATCAGCTGGGCGTTCTGGCCGAAGACGGTGCTGTCGTTGACCGCGCCGGAGACCCGCGCGACCATCGCCATGTAGCCCTCGACCGCCGTCCTGGACGACTCCAGCAGGCCCTGCATGGACTCCCGGATGCTGCCGAGGTCCACGGTGATCTCCGGGTGGGAGCCGCCGACCGCGGTCGAGGCCGCCCCGCCGCCGCCGGACGGCGTCGGGCCCAGGTTCGCGGTGATCGGCGGGGCGTCGCCCCAGATCATGGCGAGGGCGGGCATCTCCACGGTGGCCTCGGCCGCCGTGCCGTTACCGGTGCTCTGGGTGTCCGAGGAGCTGCCGGAGGTGTCCAGGGGGGCCCGCGCCGGGCCGTGCGCCGAGTTCTTCGGCTCGATGGTCGCCACGGTCACTCCCGGTGCTGGTGGGACGGATGCGGTGCGGCCGGGCCCCGGGCCGCCCGGTACATCGCCCGGTACCCGGTCTCGGGCGGCAGCCGGCCGCAGCCACCCTGCCGGTGCCCGGTCACCGCGTCCAGGTCCCTGTTCGGGGACGCGATACGGCGCGGGAAAAGGGAAGTTACCCCTGGCGGTGGCCCGTCCTAGGGTACGAGCGTGCCCAGTCCTCCCAGCCCCGGTGATTTCCTGGCCGATCTGGCGCAGCTGCGCGAGGCCATCGGCACCGTCAACGGCTGCCACCAGACCCTTGAAGAGCTCACCGCCCAGGTGGACAAGGCGTTCAGCGGTGCCGAGGACGTATGGCACAGCCGGGCAGGTACGTCATTCGCCGTTCTGCACACCGATTTCGACGCGGCGATGCGGCAGCTGTTCGAGCTGTTGGCCGAGATGGCCGTGCGGATGCAGAGCGCCTACGACACGTACCACGAAGCGGAACTGCAGAACACCGTGAACGTCACGGCGTGACGACCGCGGCCCGCCGCACGGGCCGACCAGGGCAGGAGGACCCGTGATCACACAGCCTGACATCGACGCCCCCTACGCCGCGGCGACCACGGTCACCGACGGGGTCATCACCGTGTACGCGAGCCAACTGGTGACCCTGGGACGGCTGGTGGGCGGCACGGACGGGGCCGGCGGTCTGGTGGGTGAGATCAGCGACACCCTGAAGACGCTGTTCAACACGCTCAGTGCGCTGGAACTCGGCTGGCAGGGCCAGACGCAGGCGGAGGCCAAGAAGTTCGCCGACCGGCTGGACGCCTGTCTGACCACACTGCTGGGCACGGACGACGAGGACGCGAAGTACAGCGTGCTCAACCGGGTCGCGGTCGCCCTGAGCAGCTCCGGGAACAACTATCTGCTGGCCGAGGACGCCGTGGTGAAGATGTTCACCGAGTTCGGCGCCAACATCTCCCGGAGCGGCGACGCCTCGGGCGCGGGGACCAGCATCAACGACGCGACCCGGACGGCGATCAGCGAGATCTTCTGAGCCGGGCGGCCACGCCCGCGCTCACCATCCCGCCGATCCCGTCCTGCCGATTCCGTCCCGCCGATCCCCTCCCGCCGAACCCGTCCCGCGGCCCGTTCCCCGGCTGGTACGGCGCGGGCGGACACGGGCGGCGTCCCGCCCCCGCCCGACCCCTCGCTCCGACCATGCGCACGACAGGTGATCCCCTTGAGCGTCGAACCCGCCGATCCGAATCTCGCGACCGGGATATACGAACTCGGCAACGCCTGGATCGACTTCAGCGACATGCTGTGGGAGCGGATGTCCGCGATGGACACCGCGGTGCACTCCGCGCGGTGGACCGGTGACGGCAAGAACATCACGGACACCACCTGGAACCAGGTCCACGACAACCACCTGCAGAAGGCCGTCGACGACGCGCGGGCGATCGGCAACGCCATCAACAACTGGGGCGACCAGGTCCAGCAGATCTTCGACCAGCGGGTGGAGCAGGAGAAGCAGGAGGCCCTGACCGGCCTCTTCGGGGCCGTGCTGTCGCTGGTGCTGTTCTTCGTTCCGTTCATCCCGCTGCCGGAGATCCTGTCCGTGCTCTTCCGGGTGGTGGCCGAGCTGGTGTCCTCGGTGCTCCAGTCCATCCCGGCCGCTGTCGCCTTCGCGGCGGAGGTGGCGGTCGCCGCCGTCACCTCCGCCGGGGTGCAGCTCGGCATCGATGTCGCCGCGCAGGCGCTGGGCGCCGTGGCCGCCGGGGGCGACATGCCGGACTTCACCAGCGCGGAGTGGTGGAAGGGCGAGGCGATCAACCTGGGCGTGGCGGCCGCACTGGGCGTCACGATGGCCAAGGCGGAACCGGCGGTCACCTGGGCCTCCGACAAGACCCTGCCGACGAAGATCGAGGCACCGTCGATCACCGAGCGGAACGCCGGTGTCCCCGCCGGTGCGCCGGGCGGGATCGGCACGCCCCTGTACAAGGACATGGTCACCGTGACCGGCAAGACCGCCGGGAAGGACCTGAACACGGCCCCGGCCGGGCCGTTGAACAGCTCGGTGAGACCGGTCACGAACACGACGGTGAAGAGCACGGAACTCGGTGTCCGGCCCGCCAACGACACGACCACGCCCGCGCCGGCCCGGACCGTACCGAAGAACAACGACGAACTGCTCCCGCCGGTCGCCCGGAACGAGTCCGTGCGCCCGACGACACCGACGACGACCGGGCCCCGCACGGCGGACCGGCTCCCCGACGGCCCGGGCGGCAAGGCCGGGACGTCCGGAAACCCCGGCGCACCGACCGTCACACAGGGCAAGGCGACGAATCTCGACACGGAACCGTTGCCGCCGGCCGGCGGCAGCACCGAGAAGTTCGTCGCGCACTCCGATGACGGAGAGAGCACCTCGTACGTCGGGAACACCAGCGAGTCGCCGTACTCCGCGGGCTCGAAGAACCCGCTGAACTCCGAGAACTCCACGCCGGTGCCGATGCCGAAGGAGGAGAACGGCGGGCTGTACCAGGCGCCCGCCAAGTCCCTGTCCGGCGACAGGAACGTCACGCAGGACGTGCGGGCCACGCCCGTCGACAACCCGCGACCCACGCCGTCGGACAGCGGCAAGGCCCCGGTGAAGCCGACCGAGGCACGGGACCTGACCGCCAGCCTGGGGACGAGACCCCACGCCTCCGAGAACCCCGGCCGGCCGGCCGGGACGCCGCTTTCGGTCAAGGAGGAGCCTGCGGCGACCGCCACCGCGCATCAGCAGCGGTTCACCCGGGGTGTGGAGGAGCTTCGGGACAGGTTCGTCAGCTCCTCCAGCACCTCCCGCAAACTCCAGGAACTGGGACCCGAGGGCCGGCAGGAGATATTCGACGGGATGGTCCGGGACGCCAGGGCCAAGTACGACGAGATCTACGGTACGAGCACGGACAAGCGCATCGAGCGGCCCCTGACCTCCGCCGAGGCGGACAAGAAGTGGCAGCAGACCGTGCGGGACCTGTCCCATACGGTCAAGGGGCGGGCCGACCGCTTCCACGTGGACGTGGACCAGCGCATCGACCGCGCGACGTCCCACGCCGGCGACGCCTGGGAAGGCAAGCACGCTCCCAGGGAACTGGTCGAGCGGGCCGCGAAGCAGTACCGGGCCGAACTCCAGCACATCGGTGAGCAGACGTGGGGGCGGATCTCCGAGAAGCCCCACATGTCCGGAGAGGAGGCGCACAGCCAGTTCGTCGCCGCCGCCCGGCAGACGCGCGACCGTATGGACCAGGTCGTGGACCGGCTCACCGCCGGCCGCGAAGACATCAAGGCAATCGTCTCGAAGTGGGACGGCGGCCACGCGAAGTGGACGCCGGGCGGGCTGCGCGAGATCACCGACCACTATCAGCAGGTGCTGGCCGTCGAGGCGGACCGGGTGTGGCACGACGTGGCCACCGCCGCCCCGAAGGGCACCCGGCAGGACACCCTGTTCACCCGGTTCACCAAGGCCTGGGAACAGCGCAGGGCCGAAGTGCTGGACCGGCTGGCGGGTGACCTGCGCGCCCAGGAGGTCTGGGAGACCGCCCACACGGTGCATGGAGACCTGAAGCGGATCATCAGCCTCCGGGCGCAGGAGCAGGACGTCAAGGCCCTGGACGTGTACGGCTCGGTGAGGAAGGGCATCGCCGCCGACCTGGAACACGAACTCGACCTCCTCCGCCTGGTCGGCGAAGCACCGGCCGGCAAGGGCGGCCCGGGCAAGGGCCTCGACGGGCACGTGAGCAAGCAGCACCTCGACGAACGCCTCGAGGCGCTGAAGGACGGCATCCAGGGCCGGGTCGACTTCGAGACGGCGGCGGCGCTGAAGCTGAAGGACGCCGAGGCCGCCTACCTGGCAGCGCACGGACAGGAGTTCAATGCCGCGCTGCGTGACGCCCTGTACCGGGGACTCACCGACACCCGGGGCGAGCTGCGCGGTACCTCCTGGACGGCGCGGGACGTGGAGTCCGCTCTCGCCGGCCTCGACCGGCGGCTCGACGCGGTCACCGCCGCCGAGCACGACCCGTACGCCACCCCGGTGGGGGCCACGTCCTACCGGCCGCCGGCCCTGTCGGCGTTCCCCGGCGAACTGGTCACCTCCCCGCGCGAGAACCCGCAGGGGGCGCCCTCACGGAACACCGCACGGGACGCGCCGCTGTGGACCGGCCCGCCCTCGACCCACGAGAAAGCCGTCGCGGCGATCACCGCGAAGTACGGCGACGCGATCCGGCCGATCGCCGACGACCTGCCCCCGACGCTGAAGAGCCTGGGCGACAAGATCGACCGGCTGCTCGCCGACCGCACCGACGACGTCCTCATCAAGGCGTTCACCCATGAAGGCCGTCGTCCGTCCGACGACGTCCTCACCGCCTACCGGGACACCACCGGCAGGAAACTGCTGGACGACACCTCCGACGAACTGATCGGCACGTTCCGGTCGGTGGCCCGGACCTGGGACGACGGCCGTCTCTCCGCCACCACCCCCGAAAAGGCGCGAGGCGACTGGGAGAGCGCCCGCGACCGCGTCCTGGGCGGCCTGGAGGACCGCGAACGGAGGCTCTTCGACGACGCCGTCGACCGGTACCGCAGGGGCGCGGAGTTCGACGCGCGGGTCGACCGGCTGACGGCCGACAAGGCGGCCCTGCCCCGCTCCGGCCGGTACGCGCGCGAGGAGTACGTCAGCCATCCCGGCGACAGCACCCCCGAGCACCTGCTCGACTACGCGGCCCTGGTCGATCAGCGCGTGGCCGGCGTGCTGGACCGGGTCGAGCAGACCCTCCACCGGTCCGACCGCGCCGGCTCCCCCGACCCGGATGCCCTCGCGACGGCGAAGGACAAGTGGACCGGCCTGGCGAGTGCCCGGCTGATGGGCGGCCGGCGGGTCGCCGAGGACCTGATGAGGACCGGCGTCGACCGCGACACCGCCGTCACCCGCGCCCTCGACCGCGCCGTCGACCGGGTCCACGCCGAGCTGGAGGCCGAGGCCGCCCGGGTCCGGGCGCACGAGCTGGTCACCCGGTACGCCGAGAGCCGCGGGCCGGCCTCCGACGCCCCCGCGGTCCGTACGACCCTGGAGCAGTGGGACCACCACCTCGCCGCCGCCCTGGACGAGCACATGGCGGCGCGCGGCGAGACCAACCCGGCCGCCTGGACCCCCGAGGACCGCGCGTTCTTCGAGCGGACGCTCGCCGAGCTCACCTCGCCCATGGAGCTGTCCGAGCGTTTCCTCCACCACGAGCAGGTGCAGAACCACCTCGGCGCCCTCGCCGGCAAACTCGACGCGGACATGGCCCACCCGCCCGGTTCCCGGCTGGTGGCGAAGAACGTCCTCGGCGAGAAGGTCATCGACACCGCCGAACGGATCCTGGGCCACCCCGGCGCCCCGGGCCGTACTCCGCTCGACGGCGCCTACGACCCGCGGACCACCGCCTACCAGGTGCGGGCCCGGAACCTGGTCGGTTCGGCGGAACGCGTGCTGGCGGAGGAGGCCCGGATCGCGAAGGCGGCCTACGAGGCGGGCCGTGACTGGGACGACGCCTTCGGCCTGGACCCCCGTCTCTCCGCGCGGCAGGGCGGTCACCGGGAGGCGGCGAAGGCGTATCTCGACGACCGGGTCTCGGCGTGGACGCATTACCACGGCGACGGCAGCGTGACCGCCGCCGGCTGGCTGGAGGCCGACCGCGGTGCCGGCTCCCCGTTCCTGCGTGGCGCCACCGATCACGAGAACTTCCGGCTGGAGCAGGCCGGGACCGTGGAGGCACGTACGGTACGGGCGCTGAAGGCGATCGGCCGGCAGCTCGAGACGGCGGACACCCCCGCGGCCCTGGCCAACGTCCGCGAGAACGCCCTCTCCGTCGTCCGCACCAGCCGCGAACACGGGCTGAACGACCATGCCGAGCAGGCCCGGCAGTACGCGGAGAGCGCCCGGGCGAAGGCGGACGCGCTGGAGCAGACCGAGGCCACCGGTTCGGCCTCGGTCAAGGACAAATCGGTCGAGGACAAGACGTACTCGCTCACGGAAGGGCCCGGGAAGAAGACCGCGCCGGAGCCGGCCGAGAAGACCGGGCAGAGCACGGGATCCGGCGGCGGCGAGCGGTCGCGGCCTGCCGACTGGCGTCAGGACCGTCCGTACGCCGAGGTGCGGACGGTGACGCGGGAGCTGGAATCCGCCGGTACGCGCGAGGCGATCGACCGACTGGAGCCGAGGCTCCGTGACGCGCTGGAGACGTACCGGAAGTCCGCCGCGGACGGGCCCGAGAAGGGGCGTGTGGTCGGCGCGGCGACGAAGGCACTCGACGAGGCCCGGCTGCGCCGGGACACCGTGCCCGACAACGAGTCGGTCGCGGCCCGAAAGCCGTCGGCCACCCCGGTTCCGCCGACGTCCGGCAACCGGGTGCACGGTTTCTCCGACCTCCTCAGGACGGAGAACGCCAGGGGGACGAACGCGAGCGACGCCGGGAACTTCGGACACCGCTGGTCCGCGGGCCGGGACCGAGACGCTTCCGGCAGCGGGACCGAGATCACCCGCCGCACGGAGAACAACGAGGGCGGCGTCCTGCATCTGACGGCCGACCGGTACGGGACGGCCACGCCGTACGACGAGACCGTGCCGACGACCGTGGGCGGCAACAGGCACACCGACCGGGGATACCGGGGGCACGCGGCCGAGGTGCCCCGGGCCGGCGTCCGCGACGATCTCTCCGGCGCGTCCAACGGCCTGGTGGGCGGTTCCGGGACCACCGGCCCGCACGCCGTGAAAGCGGAGGAGGAGCTGTCCGGAGGCGTCGAGGGCGTCTCCGGGAAGAGCGCCGAGAACACCCCGAAGGCCACCCCGAAGGCCACCGTCCAGAACCCGCCCGCGAAGGCCACCGTCCAGGACCCGTCCGCGCAGGCCACCGTCCAGGACCCGCCCGCGCAGGCCACCACCCCCCAGGTCGCCTCCCAGTCGTCGCAGAGCGTGTCCGACGAGCCGAAGGCCACGGATCAGGAACTCCTGGCAGAGCGGCAGAAGGCCGTGGACGCCGCGCGGAACCGGTACGACCAGGCACTCGGACAGGCCGAGAGGCAGGCGGACGTCCACCGGGCCCGGCTGGCGGAGCAGACCGAGGCCGTAGCGCGACTGCGGCAGGAGCGGCAGCGGTTGCAGGAGGCCCAGGACCGTCTCGACGAGATCGAACGCTCGCTGGACGGGACCCGGAAGTCCTCGACGGCCGAGGACGCGACGGCGGGAGCGGTGGTCGTCGATACCGGGTCCGCGGAGGAGTCGCACGAGAACGAAGGTCCGGGCGAGTCGCCTGGACAGCCGTTCACCGAGGACGACGCGGCGCGGGCACGCGAGGATGTGTCGGCCGCCACCGCCGAAGTACACGCGGCCGAAGAGGCGTGGCGTGCGGCGGAGCGCCGGTCGAACGACGCGTTGCATGCCTGGCTCGGCTCGGAAATGGAGCTGGAGCGGCGGCGGACCGAATGGTCCGAGGCCGAGTACTCCCTCCCGTACCTGTCGGGTCCCGGGCCCACCGCCTCTCCGGTACGGGAAACCGGACCGGATCCGCTGACTGCCCTGAGGAGGCGGGTCGTGGCGGCGCGGGAGGAGTTCGAGAGGGCGAGCAGGACCGTCGCCCTGGCCGAACAGGAGAAGCACGCCGGGCAGCAGCTCACCGAGGCGGAAAACGCCTTGGGGGCCACGCACCTGCCGATGGGCGACACCCGCGGCGTCGAGCGCGCCGAGCGCTTCCACGCGTCGGCTCTCAGACTGGCCCTGGAGGCCGCCGCGGCGACCGGGATCGATGCCGGGACGGCACAGCGGGAACGGGAGCGGGCCCTTGCGGTCCTTGAGGAGGCCCGGCGTGACCTGCGGGCGGAAGCGGCGCGTCAGGCCGGCATACGTCGTGCGGAGGCCCGGGAGCAACTGACGCGGTGGGAGCAGGCCGTGGAAGCGGCGAATCAGCAGCACGAGCGCGCCCAGCAGGAGCGTCAGGAGCTTCAGCGCAATCTCAGCGACGTGGACGAGGTACTGGGACGGGTCCGGCTGTGGCAGATCAAGGCGCGGTTGCGCACCGACTTCGCCCGTTATGAGCTTGCCGAGCTCACCCGCCGTGCCCAACCACCCGCCGCGCCGCCGGAAACGGACGGGACACCGCCCACGACGGAGTCCGCCCCGACCGAAGAAGCCGGCCCGCCCGTAACCGAGACCGACACTGAAACCGAGACCGACACCGACACCGACACCGACATGGAAGCGGCACGTGCGGAGCTGGAGGACGCCCTCACCGAACTGAGGAAGGCGGACGAGGCACTCGGTTGGTCCGAGCGGCTGGACAGTACCGCCCTGCACGCCTGGGTGGATTCCAACCGGGCGGCGGAGAGAGCGCGGACGAAGGTGACGGAGGCGCTGTCGAACGTCCGGCGGTACACGTACCAGGCGGGAGGCAAGGAGACCGGATCGGGATCGGCCGAGGAGGCGGAGTCGGCCGGGACGCCGGAGACGGCAGAGACGGCAGAGACGCCGGAGGCATCGGCGGGGCCGGCGTCGCAGCAGACACAGGCGGCCAGGAAGCAGTACTCCTCGAGGAAGGAGCAGGCCGGGACCCCCGGTTCGGCGAACCAGGGGAACGTCCTGCCGCCCGACGACCTCATCGAGGGACTGGCGGACGACAACCCGGTGTTGCCGTCGCCGCCGTCACGGCTCACGAGGGGAATGGTGGGGGCCCAGGACGTGGTGATCGCCCTGGGGAACGGCCCGCAGGACTTCGTCCGCCAGCTGGCTCCGGCCCTCGAACGCCATCTCGGGACCCAGGACGCCGCCCTCGCCCGCGACCAGATCACGCAGTACCTGCGCACCGTCCACCTCGGAGCATGGCTGTACGCCCTCACCAACGGCGAGACGAAGTACCTCGCCATCACCACGCCCGGCTGGAGCGGCCGGCTTCCGGTGCGGGCGAGGCTGGAGGACGCGCAGACGGCCGAGCAGATCGAGAAGTTCGAGTTCGAGCCCGGGGTCGAGACGGGCGCGGGCACGGCCACGGCGTTCGACACCAACACCTCCTGGAACTACGGCGGTACCGCGCGGGCCACGTTCCCCTTCATACGGTTCGACTACAGCCGGGTGTACGGCCACGACAGCAATCAGGGCATGGTCTACCAGGACCTCGGCCGGACGATCGGCCGCGGCAAGACGGCCGTCAAGGCTCTGAGGATCCATGCGAACGCGGCCTTCACCGTCGACTTCTCCGAAGTGGGAACCCGCGGACGCGGCGGCGATGACCAGCGGCAGCCCACGGAGAGCACGGAGACCGTCGTCCTGAAGGCGGCGGTGGTCACTCCGGAGCAGGACTCGGAGTCGGCACCGTCGGTCAGGATCGGCCGCAGAGTGCCGACGCACATGGCGACGATGCGGGCCCTCGGCCCCATGGACCTCCTGGAGGACACCTACGCCCTCGACGACGAAGGGCTGCGGGACGACAAGGGCCTGGGCGCGGCACTGCGGCGAGGACTGCCGAACGGGACGCAGAGCCCCTACGACGCCGCCGTCGACTTCTACGGAAGTGCGGCGGCCGCGGACGAGGCCCTGGCCATGCTCGAAGAGCTGATGCCGCTCACCGCGCTGCACGAGAAGCTGCGCGCGCTCATGTGGGACGGCCCCGTCATGATCGACCTGCCGAACGACAGCACGGTGGAGCTGTCCGCCGAACTGGCCGAGGCGCACTTCGTGTACGACAACAAGGAGACGGAACTCAACGTCGGGACCGGATCCGCCCAGTCCGTGATCTTCACCTCCGGCGCCGCCCGGTCCCGTAACGACACCAAGGCCGTACAGGGCAACCAGCTGGGCGACCCCGACACCTGGATGTTCCCCGGGGTGTCGGAGGCGTCGGGGTTCAAGGCTTCCGTCTCCCACTCGAGTACGACCACCGGGGAGTCGGCCGACCTGCGGGAGAACACGTCCACCACCGGCGGCACCGTCAAGGCCAAGGTGCCCAGTTCGGTGTTCGACGGAAAGGTCGTCCTGGCCGTGACCTTCACGAACGGCGGGGCACGGACGACGAGCGGGTCGACGCTCCTCGGGGTGCGGACCTTGGTGCGGCAGTCCGACGCCAAGGAGGTGAAGCCCGGCGCGGGGGCCTGGCAGAGCCCACTGATCACCCCTGAACCCGAAGAGGAGGAGAACCACGAGCAGAACCGGCAGGACCGGCGCACGTTCGAGCTGCCGGTGTTCAAGGCCGGTGACAGGGCCCGAAGGCCCCGGAACATGGAACTGTCCGACGACGCGGTCGTCCTCGGACTGTTCTCGGGCGGGGACATCGAGTTCCCCGAGCTGTCGGACTTCCGCGAGAACCGCCGGACGGTCCCGGCCCCGAGCCGGGAGCCGCGACGGGTCGCCGGCCGGCGGGCCAACCCCGTCCAGCAGCGGCTCGACACGATCGGTTCCCTGGTGTACGCCCGGTGGTCCCGGCACGCGGTGGCGATCCAGAACGCTTTCCGCTCCGACCGGCTCGCCGCGAACCTGGTCGGGATGCAGCACAGCCCGCTGCGGGGACCCTCGTTCGACCACACGACGACCTACGGCAAGATGCGCATCGGCGCCTCTGCCACGGTGCGCGGCCTGGCCTATGTCGAGACCATCGCGAAGTCCGAACTGAACGTGATCAACGAGTCGAGCACGGCGTCCTCGCAGCGCGGCGGCTCCTCGCAGATGAGCCAGTGGCAGGGGACCGGAGGAGCCTACTTCGGTCTGGCCGAGGGCGTGTCGTGGCAGCCGGCCGTCGGCCCCACCAAGGGCGGGCGTGAACGGCACCTCCAGCGTCTGGCCGACTCCTCCAAGCTGCTCGCGAACAGCAAGTTCGAGGAGGAGATGGCGCTCTTCGCCGGTGAGGTGGAGCTGCGGTTCGGCGCCGTCGGCGGCAATGGCCAGGAGGTGCAGAGGCAGGGAACGGGCGAAGACCCCTCTGTGGTCGTCGTCCCCTTCTTCGTGGCCATTCCCACCCGGCTGACCGACGAGTACGTGGTGTCCGAGGACGGTGTAGGCCCGCAGATCTTCGACGGGGTGGACGTGGCCCGGGCCAAGGCGGGCGAGAGGAAGGCGGAGGCTGCGACCAAGGAGGCCGAGGAGGCCGAGGCCACGGCGAAGCGGGTGGCTGAGGGCACCTCGCAGATCGTCGACGACACCCCGGTGCCCGTCGAAGAGCCCCGGCGGGACCCGCGTGCCCCCCTCGTCGGGCGGGCCGAGCGGCAGACCCTGCCGGCGGACACCCAGATCCTGTCGCTCGGCGGCGGCAACAAACTGTTCAGGGCGGTGCTCACGAGCCTGGAAGGACAACAGCTCGGGGCCCTGGCCCGGGCCGAGGAGGAGGCCGTCTACGAGCCGCTGCTCGGCGCCGGATTCCTGCGGCCCCTGCTGGCACGCCTGTCGGCGGCCTCGGAGCAGAACCTCCGGCTCGGGGACAACGAACTCCCGTCCCCCGTGGAGATCATCACGGGACGGCACTCGCGGGTGGTGTTCGAGGTGGTCGAGGCCCGTGACTTCGTCTACGAGAAGACCGTCAAGTCCTTCGAGGCGGAGACCGGTGTCGAGCAGTCCCACCTCACCGGTTCCTCGGACGACACGCTGGACCGCAAGGGCGAGGTCCTCGACAGCGTGGTCACCGCGCCGTACGTCACCGTGCAGAACACGGCCACCGAGACGACGGACAGCAGTGTGAGCCGGGTCATGGACTCCGGTACGACGCTCCAGGCCAAGAGCAAGGCCACCGAGCCGTACGGCATCTTCAACGGCACCCTGCGCCTGGTGGGGCGGGTCGAATACCGGAAGTGGCACAAGGGCCGACGCACCTGGACGAGTTCCGGGCGGGACCGGTTCGAGACGGACCTGCCGGTGCGGGCCGCCTTCCCCACCGCGCGCCTGGAATACCCGGACGGTGGCGCGCCCGACGTCAAGAGGGGCAGTCGCGAGTCGTCCCGGGCCACGCTGCTGAGCCGACGGCTGCGCGGGAGCGACATCCCCGGACCGGTGCGGCTGACCCTGGACACCGATCCGCTCGCCGGGCTGCGGTCCAGGGGGGTCTCCCTCTTCGGCGGCAAGAAGTGGAAGAAGATCAGCACGTACCTGGTGGGACAGCTGACCACTGTCGATCTGACCGCTCCGGCCCGCGGCGCCTTCGACGGCCAACCCGTGATCATCCCCTTCGACGGCGGCTGGGCCGAGGTGACCCTCGCGCTGCGCAAGGGGTTCGACCCCGTGCACGACCGGGAGATCGACACGGTCGAGTTCAACATCGGCAACGCCGAGTCGTACAGCGAGGACAGCGTCGACGGCGACTCCGCGAAGTCCCGGAGCACGTCCCGGTCACAGCGGTTGGGCGTGACCTTCAAGAAGGACGTGGTCCCCGGCACGGCACTGGCGGCCACCCTCTCGTACCAGCGGACGAGGGGGCAGGAGAACACCGAGTCACGGCTGTCCAACGTGACCGTCGGCACCGGTACCAAGAGCAAGACGGAGGGCTCCGCGTTCGACGACGAGGTCGACATACGGATCACCGTGCACCGGGACTTCTCCAGCAGCCGGGCCCGCTTCGCCGCCGCCGCGCTGTACGCGGCGGACGTCTGGCAGACCGGGAAGCGGCGGTCACGGATGAGGCACACCCAGCGCGAGCTGGCTCCCGTGGTGGAACTCCTGCAAGTGGCGCAGGGGGTGAAGGATGCCTTCGAGAAGCAGGTGGAGGAGGGGATGGAACCTCTCCCCCTGAACCGGCCCGGTCTCAAACCCGTGTCCAGGAACGATGTCGAGACGGCCGAGAGGGAGACGGCCGGGAGGGAGAACGCCGCGCAGGCGGTCGAGACGGAAGCGAACCGCCGGGAGAACGAGGAAAGGGCGAAGCAGGACGAGGAGGAGCTGTCGGCGCTCCAGGCGACGTCGTTGACGCAGCGGCAGCAATGGATGCTCAAGCGGACAGGTTCGTTCTCCACCACACTGCACGCCCGGATGAGCCACATCTCCCCGAAGAGCGAGACTCAGGCGAGCAGGTTCTCGGACGCCGACACCGTCGAGGATCCCGGGGCTCCAAAGACGCTCACGGCCCAGTACCTGACCGACAGAACGGTGCAGGTGCGGTCGCTCACCTCGGTGGAAAGCATCCGCCAACTGCTGAACGCCCGTGGTGCCGCTTATTTCAAGGGACTGTGGGACAGGAAGTCCCACGGTGCCTCGCACCACACCAACGGCCGGTTCGTGCTCGGCTCGGTCAGCCGGGAACGGCTGATGGTCTGGCTGTCCGACCGGCTGGCCCACCCCGGCTCCACCGACCCCTTCACGGTGACGGTGGACGGCAAGAGCCCCGACGACACCATGACGATCCAGATCGAGGCCGACTTCCCGGTCGACTTCACCTACACGGGATACGACAAGAAGGCCGAGCGGGCCACCGCCTCCGAATCCGGCCACCGGGTCGACCTTTCCCAGAGCACGTCCACGGCGCACAGTCTGTCCGGCGAGTTCGCCCCGGAGTTCGGCTCCTCACCGTTGCGGCTGCGCTTCGGCGTCAGGACCGGGGGAGCCTTCCGCAAGCGGAGCACCGACCGCAGCCGCGAGGCCGGCCGTACCGTCCTGAACAGCAAGACACCTGTGCCGTACGTGCGTTACGACGGATGGGTCGGGCTGAAGTTCACGTTCCGGCGCGGGGGCAGGGACGCACGGACCAGCGAGGGCCTGATCCCGCTGGAGATCGCCCTCCCCCTCCGGGAGGCGAAGCGGGGCGAGCCCGCCGCCTCCCAGGAACCGCCCGCGGTGGGGACGGTCACGGCGCCTCAGGCGCAGCCGCGGAAGTCCACGGATCTCGCCACCATCGTGGAGGAGGACGAGACGGAGGAGGCAGGCCAGGAGGAGGCAGGCCAGACCCTCGCCTGGTTGGAACCCGTCCCCAAGAGCGCCCGGCCGGACAAGCAGAAGAAGAAGGAGAAGGAGGCGTCGCACGAATCGGTCCAGCCGGCCGTCGAAGGCGGTCAGGAGAACCGGCCCCCCGACGCCGAGCCGCACGAGGACGAGGACGACGTCGGCCTGCGGACCGCGCTGAAACCGAGCCTTGGGCCGTACCCGGGCGGCAGCACCGGCGGCTCGGGGGCGGAGTCGAGCACGTCGAAGCAGAAGCGCGTCCAGCACAGCTCTGCCGGCTCCAGCCGCTCCCAGGCCGTCTCGACAGACGTCCGGATGGAGGAGCTCGAGGAGGACCCCGTCGTCGTCCACGACCCGGACGTACGGATGGAGGAGGAAGAGGACCCGTTCGAGGAGATCCCCGAGGGCAGTTCGCTGGGCGAGGTGACGGTCGAGCCGCAGCCCGTCGAGGATCCGGAGGAGAACCTGGAAGCGGACGCGCTGCCGCACGAGTTCGCCGCTCCCCTGCCCTCTGCCTCGTTCACCGCCACGCGGTACCGCCGACCGGACGGACAGATGGTGACCCGCATCACGGTCGCCATCCATCTGCACCCGCGGTCCGGAGCGGGCGAGACCGAGTTGGCCCGGGCCCGCACGCTGGCCGTGCGCGGCCTCGCCCGCTACTTCAACACCCCCGGGCACCGGCTCTCCTACGGCGACCTGCTCGAAGTGAGGGCGACGTTCCCCGAGTCGGCGACGGGGGCGCACCACACCGTCAACGTCCACCGGGGCGCGGGCCGGATGGACTCCGCCAACTGGTACATCCAGAGCCCGGCCACGCCGTGGCAGGTGCGGGAGGACGACCTGGAGAGCCACGGGACACCGGTACCGGAGGAGGACTCGGAGACCGAGACCGTTCTCGCCCATGAGATCGGCCACCTCCTGGGCTTCCAGGACCAGTACCGCGAGGCACGGTCCTGGGCGACGGTACGGCCCGTCTACCAGGACGGCTCTTTGATGTCCGCCTACGACCTGGACGCGTACGGCAGGGTCACGGTCGACGCGGACTTCCAGACGGTCAGCACGCAGAGGCACCCCCACCTCCGGCTGGTCCCCCGCGATCTGAGGCTGCTGGGTCTCATGGTCGAGCGGGCCTGGCGGCGCGCGGCGGCCGCGGGACGGGTGGCTCCCGAGACCGTGCCTGCTCCGGACGCCCCCCGCATCACCGACCGGCTGATCCCGCTGGAGGTGCGCGAACGCGTGCTGCGCGGCGACCCGCGCCGGAGGATCGCCGGCCTGCTGGATCCGACCGGTCCCTCCGGGCGGTACGCCTCCGTCCCGGAGGGCACGGCCCTCAACCCCAACGGCACCTATCTCGCGTACCTCCACCGCGGTCCGGCGCCACGGACCCGGCATGACCGCCCCCGCATGATGTTCCCGGCGCACTGGAGCGCCGACGACGTGCTGCACGCTGTCGAGCAGGTGTACCTGGAGCAGGTGCGGTCGGCGAACCTGCGGCCGGTACGGGCCGGCATGCCCGACGGCACCCAGGAGTTCACCGGGACCTACCAAGGGGTCCGGATCACCGGCACGGTGGACGCGTCCGGCGTCATCACCGACTTCGCGCCGCACGAGGACCAGAGCGAGGCCGGTCCGCCGCGCGACGCGGCCGAGGCCGCCGCGCGACTGCGCGCGCTCCAGGACCCGGCGACGGCCCGGACCGTGCCGATGCTCCAGCCGCCCGGTGAGCCGTACACGGCGCCGGCAAGGCCCGCCCTGGTCATCGGCGAGCCGGCCCGGCAGTTCGTGCTGCGCGGTGACCGCTTCCACCGGGTCGGCTTCCACTACACGCACCCCGCCGTCTCGGACGACGACCTCACGTCCGGTTCCGAGTCCGAAGTCGACCACGAACTGCTGTACAACGACCGCGGCATCCTCGTCCAGGCACAGACCGGCCCGTCGCTGCCCAACGGTGTCCGCTTCGGAACCGTCTACTACCGGCGCCCGGACGCCGACCAGCTGCACACCAGGGTGTCGCGGGTGCGGCAGATCCGGGAGGACGGCGTACTCGGCCGGCCGATCTCGGACGAGCTGTACGACGAGGTCGCCGGGAAGTTCCGGTACTCGGACCACGGAGGCCGGAACGCTCTGGGTGCCGACGGCCAGTATCGTCAGTCGCATCCGCTCTTCCCCGCCGGCTGGAGCACCGAGACCCTCTGGCAGGAGGTCGCCCGGGCACACGAAGCGGCCCTCGCGTCAGGGCGTTTCGCCGTTCTCGAAGGGGGCGGCTACCTCTGGGAGGGGGTTTCCGGCGGCGTACGCATGCAGGGTCAGGTGCTCGACGGCACTCTGATGTGGGTGCGGCCGACCCGGCACCAGCCGCGGGCCGTGTGGGACGAGTGGGAGATCATCGCCCGGAGCGAGCCGGTCGTGGTCACGGGCTCGGACGGCAACAACCGGGCGGTCCCCTTCCGTCGTCAGCAGGTTCTGTTCGGCGGTGGCGACTGGGGCGTCCGGATCGTGCGCGAACTGCGGTATCCGGTGTCGTACACGCCGGAGCAGGTGGCTGCCCTCCGCGCCTTCGTGGAGCGGCTGCGGGCACGGCTGAACACCTCGGTCGACTCCTCCCGGGGGACGTCCGTGGCGGGGACGGCGCCGCTCACCCTGTTCGACCTGGAGCTGCGCCCGGCCGGGATGGGTCAACCTCATGACGTCGGAGACTGGCACCGGTCGGCGCTGAGCGGGAACGTCGTGCTCGGAGAACTGTTCGGCTGGGGGTCGGGCAACGGCTGGGGGCGTCGGGCCCTGGTCGAGCGGTTGGGCGGCGCCGTGCTCCAGGCCGAAGGCTGGGTGCCCGACGGCGATCAGCTCCCGCAGGGGATCCCCGGCCCGGACACCCTGATCGGGCTGGAGCTGGATCTCATCCGTCACCGGGCCGGCCTGGACAGCCTGTTCGACGAGCCGGACCTGGACGAACTGCTCGCCCTGAACCGGGCGGACGAGCTGGCTCCGCACGCCGGCAGGGGGGCCACCGAGCAGCACGTGATGCGACTGTTCGACGGCTCGACGGTTCCGGACGTGCTCGAAGGCGTTCTGCCCGACGGGTGGAGCGGGGACCGCGCCCGGCTGGCCGTGCTCCAGACCCTTCAGGGAGCCCATCCCTCCGAGCGGATACCGGCGGACACGCCCGGCGCTCTGCGCCTGGTGGCCCGGCCCGCTCCCGGCTTCCGGCTGGAGATGACCGTGTCGCGCACCGATGGCGCGGTGCTGTCGTACCAGCTCTTCACGGAACCCGCACCCGCGCGCTCCGTCGCCCGGCCGGCCCACCCCGTCGCCGCCGAACTGCGGGTCTCACCGACTCTTCTGTCCGCCTTTGCCGCGCTGCTGGGCGAAGTGGGAGAAGAGGACCTGTGGTCCGTCGCGCCGCTGCTGCGTGAACCGCGGCCTCTCGGTGCCCTGTTCGACCAGCTGGCGCGGATCACGGACCGGCTCGGTGTGGACCGCACGCGGCTCGGGCGGTTCGTCGCCGACATGTCGGAGCTGCGCGTCCGGATCGACCAGTGGACGCACTACGACGCCCAGCTCCGTTCCCGAGGCCAGACCTTGGCCGAGGCGCGCGCCTCTCTCCACCGGAACAAGCGGGCACGTTCCGTCGAGGACGGAGGGGAGGAGCGTCCGTCCGCCCGGCGGCGGACGGACGACTCCGGGACGGAGGTGGTCTCCGGGACGGGGACGACCCCGGAGACGGATCCTGCATCCGAGACGGACCCGGTCTCCGAGACGGACCCGGTCTCCGAGACGGACCTGGACTCCGAGATGGAGATCGACTCCGAGACGGAGTGGGGACTGCTCCTCGAATCGGACACCGAGGCGATGTCGCAGGACGAGGAGGAGGCCGTGGAGGAGTACGAGGACCAGACCGGGCAGGAGTACGACCGGGAACAGCGGCACCAGGCGTCGTACCGGGCCCGGACCCGTGCGGAGGAAAGGGATGTGCCGCGTCCGCCGGTAAGGAACAGCCCCCTCCGGTCGCGGGTGTCGCGGGCACCCGGCCGCGCCCTCGGCGCCCCGGGCGCGCCGACGCGAGAGCCGTGGTCCGCGCAGGGCACGCCGGATCAGGTGCCGACCCCGCCGGATCCGGTGCGGAACGCTTCTCCCGCGCCGGCGCCGATCGTCTTCGTGGACGACGGGAGCCGGATCAGCGGCCGCTTGCAGGCCGTCGCGTGGTCGCCCGCCGGTACGAAGGCCACCGGGACCGGAGCGGCGGGGGACGGCGAGGGGAGGGCGCTGGCCCAGCTCCGGTACGTGCTGGGGACCCCGCTGCCGACACCGGCCGGGGGCACCCCCTCGGCCGGGGTGCCGCGGCAGGCCCACGTCACGGGCCTGCTGCTGGGCAGCGAACGCGCCGCCGACCTCACGCACGCCCTGCTCACCAAGCTGGTACGGGTGGCGGCGGCGGAGGAGGTCACGGAGATCGTCCTCGACGTGGCCTCCGGGACCCTTCCGGAGGGACTGCTGACGTCGTGGGGCTTCGTGACGGCGGGCGGATCCGCGCCGGAACGGTGGACGGTGCCGGTGACGGAGCTGCGGCGGACGCTGAACACCAGGTCCGTGTCGCCCGGCCTGAAGGTGGCGAACTGCGAGTCGGGCCGGATCTGAGGGAGGTGACGGCCCGCCCCCGGGCCGTCACAGCACCCCGTCCGGGCCAGGCACTCCGTTCCGTACGGTTCCCTCGGAGGGTGTCCCGGCCGGCTTCTCCGAGGGCGGCCCGTGCCGCGCCTCCGCGCCGCCCCGCCGCGCCGGCCCTCCGCGTCACCCCTCCGTCCCCGAACTGGGACCTGGGCCGGGGCGGGGTCCGACGGCAGGATGGCGCGGGGCGGAGACCGCCGCCCGTTGCCGACAGGAGCCGACCGCCATGTCCGACCCCGCGCACCGCTTCCCCGGGCGCCGTGATCCCTCCGGCCGCGGGAACGTACCGCTGGCCGCGCTCACGGAGCGAGTGCTCAGGCTCCAGAACGGACTGGCCGAGCAACAGCACGCGATGGGCCGTACCACCGTCACCGGTCACGGGGGCGGAGGCCTGGTGACCGCCACGGTCAGCGGCGAGAACCGGCTGACCGACCTGCGGATCGATCCGTCCGTGATCGACCCCACCGACCCGGAGGGGCTGGCCGCGGTGGTCGTGGAGGCGGTGCAGCAAGCCCTGGACGGAATGAGCGCACAGCGTGTCGCCTCCGCCGGGGATCTGGTGCAGGGAATGGGCGAGCTGGCCGAAGGCCTGCGCCGCCGCACCGAGGAGTCGCGGGCACGGGGCCGCCGGGTGCCACCCCCGCCGGCCGTACCCCTGATGACCCCGCCCGGCACCCGTTCCGGCCCCGGCTCCCGCCCCGCCGGCCCGACCGGAAACCCCGGGCAGGACAGGACGGGCGCGGACGGACGTCCACCGACCGCCTAGGCCGGCCGCGACGCCCCTGGTCAGCCCGGCTCGCGCCGGTACCGGCCCGGCCGGTGGCTCCGACGGAACCCGCGGAACCCGCCCCCGTGACTCGGGCGGGACCGCACTCCCGCCGAAGCCCACGGCCCCGGCCGAACCCGCAGCCCCGACGGAACCCGTAACCTCCCCCGCCCCACCGCCCGGTCCCGGAGAGCACCTGAATGTCGCGGATCGTCTTTCACCGCCCCGCCCGGGTCGTCCCGCCCGAACTGCCCACCGACCCCGTGGTGGTGGCCGCGCCCCCGCAGCCGGCCACCCGGGACTCCAGTGCCAACTGGCTGATGCTGCTGATGCCTCTGCTGTCCAGCATCAGCATGGCCGCCTACATGATCGTGGCAGGCCGGCGGATGTTCATCCTGCTCGGCATCTCGTTCGTGCTGCTGTCCATCGGGCTCACCGTGGGTGTCCGGATGCAGATGCGTTCCACCCAGCGCAAGAAGCAGCTCCGGGCCCGGGACCGCTACCTGGACCATCTGACGGAGGTCCGTAAGTCCGCCTGGCAGGTCGCCTCCGACCAGCGGCTGCTGGCCGCCTGGCGGCACCCGTCGCCGTACCGGTTGCGGGCCGTGGCGGCCGGCCGCCGCCGGGTGTGGGAACGGCGGCCCACCGACTCCGACTTCCTGATGGTGCGGCTGGGCACCGGCCGGGCCCGGCTGGCCACCCCTGTACGGCTGGCGTCCCGCAACGACCCGACCGTCGAGTACGACGCCCGGGCCAAGGCCGCCGCCGACCGGCTGGTGGCCGGCACCGCCGTGGTCCTGGGCCAGCCGCTGACCGTGGACCTCTCGCGCGGCGGAGTGGTCAGCGTGCTGGGACCGGCCGGGCCCGCCCGGGGGGTCGCACGGGCCCTGCTGACCCAGATCGCGGTGCTGCACGCGCCGGACGACGTCCGGATCGCCGTCGTCACCGGCGGCGCGCGCGAGGAGAGCGGCACCGCCCGCTCCGGCGGCACCACACCGTGCGCGGACACCGACGGTACGCCGCCGGCAAGCGGCCGCACGGACGGTACGGCTGCGGAGAACGACCCTCCGGCGGGTGGCGACCGGGGTACGCCCCCGGCGGGAGGCGGCGCCTCCGGGTCCGGAGCCTGGGAATGGGCGAAGTGGCTGCCGCACACCCACGACCCCGAGGAGACCGGTGAGGCCGGTGTGGTGCCGCTGGTCGCGGAGGACTTCGCCGGGATCGCCGACCGGGTCACCCAGTGGCTGACCAGCGCACACGAGCAGTCGTACGGAAGGCCGTTCACCCTCGGTGCCGGGCGGGGCGCCGACGCCCGGCAGCGCCTGCTGGTCCTCCTGGACGGCTACGACCCGCGCAGCGCCTGGGCCCGTACCCCGGAGGCGACGGCCCTGCTCACCGACGCCGGCGCGGACACCGGACTGACCGTGGTCTGTGTGGTGGAGGAGGAGAAGGACGAGCCGACCCGGGCCGACGTCCGGATCCGGGTGGCCGAGGACGGCACCCTGACCCTGGAGAGCCGGACCGGCGGCAACGCCCGGGGTGGCTCGGCCGCGCAGCCGGACCTGGTCGAGGGCGCCGTCGCCGACCGGCCGAGCCCCGCGCTGTGCGAGGCCATCGCGCGCGCCCTCGCGCCGCTGACCCTGTCCGACGAGGGCGACGAGATCCTGGCCCGCACCATGTCGCTGCCCGAACTGCTCGGCGTCACCGACCTGGACACCTTCGACCCGGAGGAGCTGTGGGCCCAGACCGGGCCCGACTCCGAGCGGCTGCTGTGCTTCCCGGTCGGCTTCGACGCCCAGGGCGACCCGCTCACCCTGGACCTCAAGGAGGCGGCGCACGGCGGTATGGGACCGCACGGCCTCGTGATCGGCGCCACCGGTTCCGGCAAGAGCGAACTGCTGCGGACCCTGGTCAGCGGCCTGGCCGCGACGCACTCGCCTGATCTGCTGAGCTTCGTCCTGGTCGACTTCAAGGGCGGTGCCACGTTCGCCGGGGTGACCGGACTGCCGCATGTGGCCGGTCTGATCACCAACCTGGTGGACGATCTCGCCCTGGTGGACCGGGTGCGCGACGCCCTTCAGGGCGAACTCCAGCGCCGTCAGGCCCTGTTGCGTGACGCGGGCAACCTGGACTCGGTCCGCGAATACCAGGCCCTGCGGGCCGCGGGGCGCACCGGCCCGGACGACACCCCGCTTCCCCCGCTGCCCTACCTCTTCCTGATAGTCGACGAGTTCGCCGAGCTTCTCACCCAACGCCCCGAATTCGTCGATCTGTTCGTGCAGATCGGACGGGTCGGCCGAAGCCTGGGCATCCATCTGCTGCTGGCCGGGCAGCGCATGGAGGAAGGGCGCCTGAAGGGCCTGGAGTCCAACCTGTCCTACCGGGTCTGTCTGCGCACCCTGTCCGCCGCCGACTCCCGTACGGTGATCGGCACCCCGGACGCGTACAAGCTGCCGCCGCTGCCCGGCTCGGCGTATCTGAAGGTCTCGGACACCCTTTACGAGCGGTTCCGGGTCGCACATGTCTCGGGTCCCCATGACGGTACCGGGGACGAGGGTGAGGCGGAGGCGGGCGCCGGTGTGCGGCCGGCGCCGTTCGAGCTGCGCAGGCCGCCCGAGGAGGGCACGGAGCAGCAGGCGCCGCCACCGAGGCCGCGCCGTGAGACCGGCGGCCCGACCGAGATGCAGGTCCTGGTGGAGCACCTGACCGGCGCGGGGCAGCCGGTGCACCAGGTGTGGCTGCCGCCGCTGCCGGCCGCGCTGCCCCTGGACGCACTGACCGGCCCGGCCACCGGGACGGCACCAACGGCCACCGGTAACGGTGCGCGCACACCCAGGAAGCCGTCGGCCTTCACCTCGGCGCCGCCGTCGGCCTCCCCATCCGTGTCCGCGTCCTCCTCCGCAGGTCACGGCGGTCTGCGCGCCGCCTACTGGCCCGACCACGGCACCCTGCGTGTGCCGATCGGCGTCGCCGACCTTCCCGTGCGCCAGCAGCAGGTCCCGGTCATCCCGGACTTCAGCCGTGAGTACGGTCATCTCGCCCTGGTCGGCGCCCCGCGCACGGGCAAGAGCACCTTCCTGCGCACCCTGATGCTCGCCACGATGATCACCCACACTCCGGAGCAGGCCCAGTTCATCTGCCTCGACTTCGGCGGCGGCGCACTTCAGCCGTACGAGGCGGCGCCGCATGTCAGCGGGGTGGCCGGGCGGCCCGAGCCGGAACGCGCCCGGCGCGCGCTGGCGGAGGTCGTCCAGCTCATCGACGAGCGTGAACATCTCTTCCGCGAGCTGCGTGTCGACTCCGCGGACACCTTCCGGCGCCGCCGTGAGGAGGGGACCCTGCCCCCGGGCACCCGGGCTGCGGACGTGTTCCTGCTCGTCGACAACTGGGCGAGTCTGCGCACCGAGTTGCAGGACGGCCAGGACAACACGGTGGACGTGACCGTGCTGGACATCGCCACCCGGGGACTGGGCGTCGGCGTCCATCTGGTGCTCACCGCCAACCGCTGGGCGGAGCTGCGCACCGCGCTGCGGGACAGCATCGCCGCCCGTCTCGAACTGCGCCTCAACGAGCCGGGCGAGTCCGAGATCGACCGCAGGGCCGCCCGCAGGTTCGCGCCGGTCGCCGTACCCGGCCGTGGGCTGGCCCCGGGCGGGCTCCAGTTCCAGGTGGCGCTGCCCCGGCTGGACGGCCGGGACACCCTGGAGGACCTCGCCGAGGCGCAGTCCACCGCGCTGGACCGCGTCGCCGCCGCCTGGCGGGGGCCCACCGCACCGGCCATCCGCACCCTGCCCGAACGGCTCACCCGGTCCGAACTCGCCGATGTGTACGCCGCGTCCGGTGCCCACAAGGAAGCCCCGGGCGTACCGGTCGGGCTCGGCGAGAACGATCTGCGGCCGGTGCTGCTCGACCTCTCGCCGACCGAGCCGCACCTGCTGGTGTACGGGGACTCGGGCTCGGGAAAGTCCGTCTTCCTGCGTACCTGGCTGGCGGCGATGACCGAGCGGTACACCGCTTGGGAGACCCGGTTCATCCTGATCGACTACCGGCGTTCGCTGCTGGACGTGGTCCCCGACGACCATCTCGGCGCCTACGCGGGCGACGCCAAGGCGGCCCGCGCCTTCGCCGAGCAGGTCGCCGCCAAGCTCGCCGAGCGGCTGCCGCCGGCCCGGGTCACCGCCGCCGAACTGCGAGCCCGCAGCTGGTGGGAAGGACCCGAGTTCTATGTCGTGGCCGACGACTACGACCTGGTCGCGACCGGCCGGGACGCCCCGCTGGCCCCTCTGGTCCCCTATCTGGCACAGGCCCGGGAGACCGGCCTGCATGTGATCGCCGCCCGCCGGGTCTCGGGCCACAACCGCACCGCGCTCACCGACCCGGTCTTCAGCCAGTTGCCGGAAATCGGCGCGAGCGCGCTCATCCTGTCCGGCAACCCGCGTGAGGGCGCCCTCGTGGACGGCGAACGCGCCCAGCGCCGGGCACCCGGCCGGGCTGTCCTGCTACGCCGCAAGGAGGGCCGCACGGTGGTGCAGATCGCCGTCGGCGAGGAGAACGAGGACTGAGGATCAGCCGCACTGCGTGCCGGGTATCGATCCGCGGTTCCGGTCCGCTCCGGCCGTCCTCGACGCGGACCTCCGCACGGATCCGGGCGTAGAAGTGCTCCTGACGGCGGCCCCCGAAGACGGCCTCCCCGGAGTCGGCGGGGGTGAGTCGCCCGCCCGCGTCGACCCGCGCCGGTTTCGTGGGGACGCGGCCCGGAGCAAGGTGCGGAAGCCGGCGCGCCTCCGTGACCAGGGCCGCCCGCCGCCCGCAAGCCGGCCGTAGCGGAGTGGGTGAAGGGTCGGTCCCACCTGCCGAAGGACGCGACGCGGCGCATGGGCGAGTTCTTCGTACCGCCGCAAGCGGCCGCCCCGGAGACCACTGCCGAGACCACGGACACCCGTGGGGCCCGCGCCCGGCGACGACACCGCATCCAGCAAAGGCAAAAGCCCCAGGTCACGGCGAGTGAGTCCTGAGGCTTCTACAGAGCCGCCTTCGGGATTCGAACCCGAGACCTACGCATTACGAGTGCGTTGCTCTGGCCAACTGAGCTAAGGCGGCGCCGCCCTGTTCGCACCATGATGCGATCAGCAGCGACGCCAAGTCTACACAGTTTCCGAGGGTGCTCCGTACCAGCCCGCCCCGCCTACGTTCGCCCAGGTCAGCGGCGCAGGACGGGGCTCAGGTGCACTTCTTGCCCGAGGCCGGCGGGGTGCCCTCCAGGAGGTACGTGTTGATCGCCGTGTCGATGCAGTCGCTGCCGCGGCCGTACGCGGTGTGGCCGTCGCCCTCGTAGGTGAGGAGGGTGCCCGAGGAGAGCTGGTCCGCCAGGGACTCGGCCCAGGCATACGGGGTGGCCGGGTCGCGGGTGGTGCCGACCACGACGATGGGGGCGGCGCCCTCGGCCTTGATGCGGTGGGCGGAGCCGGTGGCGGGGACGGGCCAGTAGGCGCAGTTCAGGGCCGCCCAGGCGAAGCCCCTGCCGAAGACCGGGGATGCCTTCTCGAAGGAGGGGAGGACCTTGTCGACGGCCTCGGGGCCGGAGAAGGCGGGCGGGAGGTCGAGGCAGTTCACCGCGGCGTTGGCGAACATCAGGTTGGTGTACTTGCCGCTCGGCTCACGTTCGTAGTAGCTGTCGGCCAGGGACAGCAGGCCGGAGCCGTCGCCCGACTCGGCGGCGGTCAGCGCCGCCCGGAGCTGGGGCCAGGCCGACTCGTCGTACATGGCGGCGATGACGCCCGTCGTGGCGAGGGATTCGCCGAGTTCGCGGGACTCGCCCGTAGGGACCGGGTCCGCGTCCAGCCGCGTGAACAGCTCCTTCAGGCGGTCCGCCGCGTCGGAGGCGGACGTGGTGCCGAGCGGGCAGTCCGTCTGCTTCACGCAGTCCTCCGCGAAGGACTGGAACGCCGTCTCGAACCCCGCCGTCTGGTCCCGGTTCATCTCCACGGAGGAGAGCGAGGGGTCCATCGCGCCGTCGAGGACCAGGCGGCCGGTACGGCCGGGGAACAGTTCGGCGTACGTCGCCCCCAGGAACGTCCCGTACGACGCCCCCACGTAGTTCAGGTGCTCGTCGCCGAGCAGGGCGCGCAGCATGTCCATGTCCCGGGCCGTCTCCACCGTCGAGACGTGCGGCAGGACCTCCCCCGAGCGCTTCTCGCAGCCCGAGGCGAACTTTTTGAAGGCACCGCTCAGCTTCGTGACCTCGGCGTCGTCGTCCGGCGTCTGGTCCACCTGTGTGTACGCGTCCATCTGCGCCCCGGTCAGACACTCGACGGGCTCACTGCGCGCCACCCCGCGCGGGTCGATGGCCACCATGTCGTAGCGTGCGCGCACCTGGGCGGGGTAGCCGATCGCGGCGTAGCCCTGGAGGTAACCGATGGCCGATCCGCCGGGGCCGCCCGGGTTCACCAGGAGGGAGCCGATCCGCTTGCCGGGGCCGGTCGCCTTCTTACGGGAAACGGCCAGCTCGATCTCGCCGCCGTCCGGCTTCGCGTAGTCGAGCGGTGCCTTCATCGTCGCGCACTGGAAGCCGCTGACACCGCAGTCCCGCCAGCTGAGGTGCTGGGAGTAGAACGGCTTCAGGGCCGCCGGCACGGCCGAGGGCGAGGCGGAGGCCGCCCCGGCGGGGGCCGAGGCACCCGAGGACGAGCTTCCACTGCTGCACCCGGAGACGAGCAGGCCGGCAGTGCCGAGCGCGAGGGCGAGAGTGCGGAACGGGCGCCTGGTGTCCATGCCGGGAGCGTAGCCGCCACCTCACCGCTCACCCGATTCATTCCTCTTTCGGGTGATTCGCCGTATGAACGGACCCACCGGCCGGTCCGGTCGTGGGACCTGCCTCAGCCCGCGCGCAGGGCCATCGTCATCGCCTCCACCGCCAGCAGCGGGGCCACATTGCGGTCCAGGGCGCGGCGGCAGGCCGATACCGCCTCGATCCGGCGCAGTGTGCGCTCCGGGGTGGACGAGCGGGCGACGCGGTCCAGGGAGTCCTGCGCGTCGGCGTTGGCTATGGCGATCCGCGAACCGAACTGCAGGGCGAGCACATCGCGGTAGAAGCCGGTCAGCTCGGTGAGCGCCAGGTCGAGGCTGTCGCGCTGGGTGCGGGTCTTGCGGCGCTTCTGCTTGTCCTCCAGCTCCTTCATCACCCCGGCCGTCCCTCGCGGCATCCGGCCCCCCGCGGTGGCGCCGAGGGCGGCCTTCATGTCCTCCGTCTCCTTGACGTCGATCTCCTCGGACGCCTGCTTCGCGTCCTCGGTCGCCGTGTCGATCAGCTCCTGCGCGGCCTTGAGGCATCCCCCGATGTCCTCGACGCGCAGCGGCAGCTTCAGCACCGCGGCCCGCCGCGCCCGGGCCCGCTCGTCCGTGGCGAGGCGGCGCGCCCTGCCGATGTGCCCCTGGGTGGCGCGGGCGGCGGCGGCGGCCCGCTCCGGATCGATGCCGTCCCTGCGGACCAGGACGTCCGCGACCGCGTCGACCGGCGGCGTACGCAGCGTGAGGTGGCGGCACCGGGACCGGATCGTCGGCAGCACGTCCTCCAGCGAGGGCGCGCAGAGCAGCCACACCGTGCGCGGAGCGGGCTCCTCGACGGCCTTCAGCAGGACGTTGCCCGCGCCCTCGGTGAGGCGGTCGGCATCCTCCATGACGATGACCTGCCAGCGCCCGACGGCCGGCGAGAGCTGGGCGCGGCGCACCAGCTCACGGGTCTCCTTCACCCCGATGGAGAGCAGGTCGGTGCGGATCACGTCGACATCGGCGTGCGTACCGATGAGGCTGGTGTGGCAGCCGTCGCAGAAGCCGCAGCCCGGCGCCCCGCCCAGCGCGCGGTCCGGGCTGGTGCACTGCAGCGCGGCGGCGAAGGCCCGGGCGGCGGTGGAGCGTCCCGAGCCGGGCGGGCCGGTGAACAGCCAGGCGTGCGTCATCTTCGAGGCGGGCGGCGCCGGCTCCCCCGCCGCCTCGGAGGTGACCAGCGTGTCGGCGTCCCGGGCGGCGGCGCCCAGCTGCTCCTGCACCCGGTCCTGGCCGACCAGGTCGTCCCATACGGACATGGGTCACCGCCTTTCCGATTCGCACGACGCGTGGCTCTCGTCGATCCGGTCTCCCATTGTGAGGGACGGGACCGACAATGCGGACGCCGATGGCCCCGTACCCGGGAAAGGTGCGGGGCCATCGGCGTCGTCCCGTAGGGGTGACCCGGTCAGCGGCGTGGCCGTCGGCCCCGGCCGCCCGAGGGCTCCGGACCCTCGTCGTCATGCCGGCCCAGCAGTTCGTCGGCCAGGCTGGGCAGGTCGTCCAGCGGGGTCTCCTCAGCCCAGTCGGGCCTGGGGCGCCGTGAGCGGGGGGTCCCCTGCTGCTCCTCGGCCTGCCTGGGGTCCGCGTGCGGGTCGGTGATCTGGGGCAGCTCACGGGTGCGCTCGTTGTCGCCCTCCGCCGGCCGCTCGTCCCGGAAGATGCCGCGCGGCACCCGGTCGGCCGGGTCGGATTCCCGTACCGAACCGTGCCCGGTGTCCCGTACCGCCGGCAGCACGGTCGTCTCGTCCGCCGCGCCGGAGGGTCCGGGCGCGTCCGAGAACTTCGGGATCACCGTCGTCTCGTCCTGATCGGACGGCCAGGGCGCCGACGACGCGCCCCGGGACCGGTCGGAGTCGGACGGCCGGTCCACGGGCGAGGGCACCGGCTGGGTGATCTCGTTCGGGTCGACGATCGGGGTGGGCACCGTCAGCTCGTTGTCGGGCACGGAGGGCTCGTCGCCGGTCCCGCGGGGCGCCGACGAACCGGACGGCTCGTTGCCGCTTCCGGAATCCGAGGAGCCGCCGGCGTCCTGGCGCAGCCGGGACTCCTCCTGCCGGGCGGCCCGGGCGCGTGCCTCCTGCCGCGCGGCCAGGGCACGTGCCTCCTCCTCGCGGGCGGCCCGCTCCCGGGCGCGCTCCTCGGCGGCCGCCGCTTCGGCCCGGGCCTTCGCCTGGGCCTCCGCTTCCTCCTGGCGCCGGGCGGCCTCGGCCCGGAGGAGAGCCTCCTCGGCCTTGCGCTGCTTCTCCAGACGCCTGGCCTCGGCCTCCTTGCGCAGCCGGGCCTCTTCCTCCGCCTGGCGGCGCAGCCGGGCCTGTTCGGCCTCGTAGGCGGCTTCCTCGGCCTCTCGGCGGGCCCGGTCGGCCTCGGCGATGCGGCGGGCCTCCTCCGCGCGCTGCCGCTCCTCCTCCGCGCGCTGCCGGGCTTCCTCCTCGGCGCGCTGCCGGGCCTCCTCGGCCTGGCGCTCGGCCTCGCGGCGGCGCGCTTCCTCCTCCTCGCGACGCTTGCGCTCCTCCTCCTCGGCGCGGAGCTTGGCGAGCTGTGCCTGCCGCTCGCGCTCAAGGCGCTCCTCCTCCGCCTTGCGGGCGGCCTCCTCCTCGGCGCGGCGCCTGGCCTCTTCCTCGGCGGCCTTGCGGGCCTCCTCGCGGGCCTTGATCTCGGCCTCGGAAAGGGGCAGGACCTGGTCGAGGCGGTGGCGTACGACCGTGGTGATGGCCTCCGGTTCCTGGCCGGCGTCCACCACGAGGTAGCGCGTCGGGTCGGCGGCGGCCAGGGTCAGGAAGCCGGAGCGCACCCGGGCGTGGAACTCGGGCGGCTCGGACTCCAGCCGGTCGGGCGCCTCGGTGAACCGTTCCCTCGCGGTCTCGGGCGCGACGTCCAGGAGCACGGTCAGGTGCGGTACGAGTCCGCTCGTCGCCCAGCGCGAGATGCGGGCGATCTCGGTGGGCGCCAGGTCGCGGCCCGCGCCCTGGTAGGCCACGGACGAGTCGATGTAGCGGTCGGAGATGACGACCGCGCCGCGCTCCAGTGCCGGGCGGACGACCGAGTCGACGTGCTCGGCGCGGTCGGCCGCGTACAGCAGGGCCTCGGCCCGGTTGGAGAGTCCGGCCGACGACACGTCGAGCAGGATGGACCGCAGCCGCTTGCCGACCGGGGTCGCACCCGGCTCGCGGGTGACGACGACCTCGTGGCCCTTGGCCCGGATCCATTCGGCGAGCGCCTCCACCTGGGTGGACTTGCCGGCTCCGTCGCCGCCCTCCAGGGCGATGAAGAAACCGTTCGCGGCGGGTGCGACCGCCGGGTCGCCGCCGCGCAGCGCCTCGCGCAGGTCGCGCCGCAGCGGTACGCCGGAGCGGTCGTCCGTCTTCGCCAGGACGATAACCGCGACCGGCAGCAGCAGGGCGCCGACGAGCATCAGCGTGAACGCGGCGCCACCGTGGGCGAAGACGAAGTCGCCCGTGGTCAGCCGGTGGGTGCCGATGGCCGCGGCGACCAGGGGGCCGCCGACCGCACCGAGTGCGATCAGGACCCGGACGACTGCCTGGAGGTGTTCGGTGATCCTGATCCGGCGCGCTTCCTCGGTCTCCTGGTCGACGAGGACATGACCGGTGTTCGCGGCGACGCCCGCCGCGTACCCGGCGAGTGCGGCGAGCAGGACGACGGTCGCGGTGTCCGGGACGAGGCCCATCGCCAGGAGCGCGATGCCCGTGACGGCGGTGGCGAGGGAGAGCATCCGCCGCCGCGACAAAGTGGGCAGCACCTTCCCCGCCGTACGGATGCCCACACCCGTACCGCCGGTGAGGGCGAGGACCAGCAGGGCGAGGGTGACGGGACCACCGCCGAGGTCGCCGGCGTGCAGCACGGCGACCGCGGCCGCCGCGGCGATGGCTCCGGCGACAGCGGCGCAGGTGGCGACGATCAGCGGGATGGCGCCGGTACGCCCCTTCTCGGGGCCGTTCCCCGCGGACGGCCGGCGCAATCCCTCCAGCGGCGAGCGCGGGCGGGGCGTCGGTGTACCGGGCAGTTCCAGGAAGTACAGGGTGGAGACGGAGGCGGAGAACAGCCCGGCCGCGACGTACGAGCCGAGGGCCGCCTGGTGGAAGGAGAACCAGTCCAGGCCGGAGCCCAGCAGGTTGCCGATGACCGTGGCGACCAGCAGGACGGCCGCGGCGAGGGGAACGGCCGCGAAGTCCGTCCGCAGGGAGAGCCGGCGCAGGGCGTCGAGATGGTCCGGCAGCGGGCGCACGGCGGCACCCTCGATCGGCGGGGCGGGCAGCAGCGCGGGGGCCGCGCTCTCCTTGGCGACCGTCCAAAGCCGTTCGGCGGCGCCGGCCACGAAGACGGTGACGAGGATCATGGTGAGCGCGTTGGAGGGTGTCCAGTCGATCCACAGGGGCGCGACGACCAGCAGCGCGAGCCGCAGCCCGTCGGCCCCGATCATCAGCCACCGCCGGTCGACCGGCCCGCCCGGCGCCGTCAGGGACGTCAATGGTCCGAGAAGTACGGCTCCGAAGAGCAGGGTGGAAATGATGCGGACTCCGAACACGGCGGCGACGGCGAACGCCGCCCCGCGGTATCCGGATCCGAATGAGCCCTCCAGGACCGCCGCTTGCAGCGACAGCAACACCAGCACGAGAAGGGCGAGTGCATCGCCGGTACTGCCGACGAGCTGGGCGCTCCACAACCGCTTCAGCGGGGGAACACGCAACAGGGCTCGTACGGCGCGCTCGCGTGAGTCTGCGGCAAGTGTGTCGGAGGTGGGGCTCACGACCGTAGGCTGCTCGGCTCGCGTCATCCGCCCAGCCTAACGGGACACTCCCGCCCTCCGTGTCCCCCCACCCGAACAAACGCCCAGCACGGCTGGGCGTCCCAGGTACGAAGCCCAAATCCAGCCCCGTCGGCGTTTGAGGCGCGTGTTGCGGGGAAAGCGGCCCGGTTACGGGAAGGGGCGGCAGGGGAGCGGGACCGCCGCAGGCGCACCCGTCCCCCGAGACCCCGTCCCGCCCGGAGGACTCAGTCCTCCGCCCCCGAAGCGGCGGCCTTCTTCGCCGCAGGAGCCTTCTTCGCCCCAGCCGTCGCCTTCTTGGCGACGGTCTTCTTCGCCGCAGTCTTCTTCGCCGCGGCGGTCTTCTTGGCCGGGGCCTTCTTCGCGGGAGCCTTCTTCGCCGTCTTCTTCTTCGCGGGCCCCTTCGCCCGCTTCTCGGCGAGCAGCTCGTATCCCCGCTCCGGCGTGATGTCCTCGACGCTGTCACCCGTGCGCAGCGTCGCATTCGTCTCGCCGTCGGTGACGTACGGCCCGAAGCGCCCGTCCTTCACGACGACCGGAGCCCCGCTCACCGGGTCCGTGCCCAGCTCCTTCAGCGGCGGCTTCGCGGCTGCCCGTCCCCGCTGCTTGGGCTGCGCGTAGATCGCCAGTGCCTCTTCGAGCGTGATGTCGAAGATCTGGTCCTCGGAGGTCAGCGACCGCGAGTCCGTGCCCTTCTTCAGGTACGGGCCGTAGCGGCCGTTCTGCGCGGTGATCTCGACGCCTTCGGCGTCCACGCCGACCACCCGCGGCAGCGACATCAGCTTGAGCGCGTCGGCCAAGGTGACCGTGTCCAGCGACATCGACTTGAACAACGAAGCCGTCCGCGGCTTCACCGCGTTCTTGCCGGTCTTCGGCGTGCCCTCGGGCAGCACCTCGGTGACGTACGGCCCGTACCGCCCGTGCTTGGCGACGATCTGGTTCCCGCTCACCGGGTCCGCGCCGAGCTCGAAGTCGCCGCTCGGCTTGGCCAGCAGCTCCTCGGCGTACTCGACGGTCAGCTCGTCGGGCGCCAGGTCGTCGGGGATGTCCGCCTTCTGGTAACCCTCGGTGTCCTTCTCGCCCCGCTCGATGTACGGACCGTACTTCCCGACGCGAAGCTTGATGTCGTTGCCGACGGGGAAGGAGGAGATCTCCCGGGCGTCGATCGCACCGAGGTCGGTGACGAGCTCCTTGAGCCCATCGAGGTGGTCGCCGTCGCCGTTGCCCGCGGCGGAGGCCGCGCCCGCGCCGGCCCCTTCCTGCGTACCGAAGTAGAACCGCTTCAGCCACGGCACGGACTGGGCCTCACCGCGTGCGATGCGGTCGAGGTCGTCCTCCATGCGGGCCGTGAAGTCGTAGTCGACGAGCCGGCCGAAGTGCTTCTCCAAGAGGTTGACCACGGCGAACGACAGGAACGACGGCACGAGGGCCGTGCCCTTCTTGAACACGTAGCCGCGGTCGAGGATCGTCCCGATGATCGAGGCGTACGTCGACGGGCGGCCGATCTCGCGCTCTTCGAGCTCCTTGACCAGCGAGGCCTCGGTGTAGCGGGCCGGCGGCTTCGTCGCGTGGCCGTCGACCGAGATCTCGGCGGCGGACAGCGCGTCGCCCTCGGCGACCTGCGGCAGCCGCCGCTCGCGGTCGTCGAGCTCGGCGTTCGGGTCGTCGGCGCCCTCGACGTACGCCTTCATGAAGCCGTGGAAGGTGATCGTCTTGCCGGACGCGGAGAACTCGGCGTCGCGGCCGTCGCTCGCCCGGCCGCCGATCTTGACGGTGACCGAGTTACCGGTCGCGTCCTTCATCTGGGAGGCGACGGTCCGCTTCCAGATCAGCTCGTACAGCCGGAACTGGTCGCCGGTGAGGCCCGTCTCGGCAGGGGTGCGGAAGCGGTCGCCGGAAGGGCGGATCGCCTCGTGCGCCTCCTGCGCGTTCTTGACCTTGCCGGCGTACGTGCGCGGCTTCTCGGGCAGGTAATCGGCCCCGTACAGCTGCGTGACCTGTGCCCGGGCCGCGGCGACCGCGGTGTCCGAGAGGGTCGTGGAGTCCGTACGCATATAGGTGATGAAGCCGTTCTCGTACAGCTTCTGCGCGACCTGCATGGTGGCCTTGGCCCCGAAGCCCAGCTTCCGGCTCGCCTCCTGCTGGAGGGTCGTCGTCCGGAACGGGGCGTACGGGGAGCGGCGGTACGGCTTGGACTCGACGGACCGCACGGCGAACGCGGAGTCGGCGAGCGCGGCGGCCAGGGCGCGGGCGTTCACCTCGTCCAGGTGCAGCGTCTGGCCGGAGCCGGACTTGAGCCGCCCGTCCGGACCGAAGTCGCGGCCCTGGGCGATGCGGCGGCCGTCGACGGCGCTGAGCCGGGCCGTGAACGTCGACGGGTCGGAGGCGTCGCCGCCCCGCCCGGTGGCGAAGGTTCCGGTCAGGTCCCAGTACTCGGCGGAGCGGAAGGCGATGCGCTCGCGCTCCCGCTCGACGACGAGCCGGGTGGCGACGGACTGGACACGGCCCGCCGAGAGCTTCGGCATGACCTTCTTCCACAGGACCGGCGAGACCTCGTAGCCGTAGAGACGGTCGAGGATGCGGCGGGTCTCCTGGGCGTCGACCATGCGCTGGTTCAGCTCGCGCGGGTTGGCGACGGCGGCCCGGATCGCGTCCTTGGTGATCTCGTGGAAGACCATCCGGTGGACCGGGACCTTCGGCCGCAGGACTTCCTGAAGGTGCCACGCGATGGCTTCGCCCTCGCGGTCCTCATCGGTGGCGAGGAAGAGTTCGTCGGACTCGGCCAGCAGCTGCTTCAGCTTCCTGACCTGGGCCTTCTTGTCGGCGTTGACGACGTAGACCGGCTGGAAGTCATGCTCGACGTCCACGCCGAGGCGGCGCACCTCGCCGGTGTATTCGTCCGGTACCTCGGCGGCGCCGTTCGGGAGGTCGCGGATGTGCCCGACGCTCGCCTCGACGACGTATCCGGGGCCGAGATAGCCCCCGATCGTCTTCGCCTTGGCAGGCGACTCGACGATGACGAGTCGGCGGCCGCCCTGTGCGGTCTCGCTGGTCGGGGACAACTTCGCTCTTCTCTCCGGTCGACGCTCGGTGGGCATCCGGGGCAGCGCGATGGCGCTGCCGACAGTGCTGTCGCTGCGGAGTGTGACGGTACAACCCGCCCCCGTGTCAAACGGCAAAAGCCCGCAACGGCCACTCGAACGGTAACCCGACTTCCGCCATTCCTGCCGCCCGGCCCGCTAGGTCCGCCCCGTGCACGGCCGCTGCCTGCGGTTTCGGCGGCGCCCCGACCGCCCTGCAGGTGCCGGGAGCGCGGGGCGGGCGGCCCGGGCGTGTTCCCGGCGCCGCGCAGGGGGCCGGGACCGGGCCGGGCTCGTACGCCCGACGCGGAGGCCCGCTCAAGCGCGGCCGAGGCACCACACCCCGAGGACGAGGAAAAGTACGCCGAACACAGTGGCGAGTGCGGTGGAGACAGCGGGGCTCACCCGGTACGCGACCGGCGCGCGGTGCAGCACGCGCGCCCCCGTCCACAGCAGCAGCGCCGCGCCGAACAGCGCGAACGTCGTTCCGGCGAAGACAGCGGGCCCGCTCTCCATCCCGTACGCCTCCCTCTCCCCCTGCCGATTCCTCGCTGACGCAGGGAGGCTCCCACCGCGGAGCGTCGCGGACGCCAACACGGGGTGAACAGCAGGACCGTCACATCACATCGAGCGTCGCGCGCCGCCGGCTCCCCCGTTCGAACAGGGCCAGCAGCACGACGGCGAGCAGCGCGTACCCCGCCCCCGTCAGGAGTTCCGCCGCGATGCCCCGGCCGTCGAGCCCGGCCCCGGCGGACAACTGACGCGCCGCGTCGGCGGCATGAGTCAGCGGGAGTACCTCCCCGGCGGCCCGCATCCATCCCGGCAGGGTCTCTCGCGGCACGTTCGCGCCGGTCAGGAGCAGGAGTACGGAACCGGCCACGTTCGATACGAGGAAGACGTCCCGGAACCGCAGCCCCAGCGCCCCCAGCGCCAAGCCGAAGGCGGAGCACCCGGCAGCGGCGGCGAGCAGGACCGCTCCGAGCCCCGGCAGAGCCTCAACCGGAATCCGCAGCCCGAGCAGGAGGCAGGCGGCGGAGAGCGTGAAGACGCTGATGAGGAGGCCGTTCAGCACATACGGGATCGCCCGGCCGAACCAGAGCGGAGCCCGGTTCCGAGGGCTGAGCAGGACCGCGCCGAGCGTCCCGTACCGCCGCTCGTTGGCGACGGCCATCGTGCCCCCGTACACACAGGCTGTGGACGCGGAGATAACGGCGTTGCCGAGCAGATAGAACCGGTCGTCGGCGACGTGCAGCTGCCGTCCGAGGAAGACGAAGAAGAGGAGTTGCAGCAGTGGACCGACGAGCAGGGTGCCGATGAACATCGGTGGTGTCGTCCAGTTGAAGAGCGCCCGGTAGGACAGGGCGCCACCGATCACCACGAGTCGCAGCGTGGAAACGGCTCGGCGGTAGAGGCCGGGAACGGAACCGGAATCTGTGTGAAGGGCAGGGGCGGGCATGCGGGCAACTCCTGGGGTGGGCGGGAAAGGTTCGAGGCGCAGGCTCGCGCAGCAGGTCAGGCCAGGGCGAGGGTCGCGGCGGCCCGGGCGCGCTGTTCGACGCGTCCCAGCACGAGGACGGCGAGCAGCGCGTAGAACGCGCCGAGTCCGAGGGCGATGCCCATGGGGACCAGCACCTCCCCGGCTCCCGCCCCTCCGGAGGTCGCCGCGTGCACCGCGCGGGAGCCCCAGGTGGTGGGGAGCGCCCAGGAAACCGGACGCGTCCAGTCCGGCAGCACGGTGGTGGGCACGAGCATCCCGGACAGCAGCCACACGGGCGCGTCCAGCGGGTTGGCCAGTGCATTCGCGTTGCGCAGCAGTACGAAGGTGGCAGCGAGCAGCAGCCCCATCATCCCGAGCGAGAGCACACAGACCGGGACGGCGACCAGGAAGAGCGCCGGATGCGCGAAGTCCAGCGGCACGTCGAACAGCACGGCGCCCCAGAGCACCGTCGCGCCCATCGCGTACGTGCCTATGACGGCGGTGGCCAGGGTGATGGGCAGCAGGACGAGGGAGAGCGGCGTGGGTGAGGCGACGAGCGTCTCCAGCGTGCCCAGCCAGCGCTGGTTCTGGACGGCGCCGCCCGATCCGAAGAGCACCGAGGACCAGATGCCCATCAGCCCGGCTCCGACGGCCGCCGTCAGCAGCCGGTCGGGGTCGTCGGCGGCGCGGAAGAGGTAGACGGAGAGGGTCGCGTACACCAGGGGCACGAGGACGGCGAAGGTGATTTCGAGCGGCGAACGGCTCATGTACGAGACGTGCGTCCGCACGCCGACAGCGATCAGACGCAGGGTTCTGGCGAACGTCATGCCGCGGCCTCACTGGCGTCGCGACCGGTCTCCGCGGAGGCGGTCTCTGCGGAGGCGGTCTCTGCGGAGGCGCGAGCCGTGGGAGCCGGCTCGTCCGCCTCCTCGACGATCGCGATGTAAGCATCCTCCAGCGTGGGTTCCCGGGTGACGACCCGTCCGGCCCGTACCCCGTCGAGCGCTGCCAGAACCTGGCCGTGCAGATCCGCGCCCCGCTCCGTCTGCACGATGACGGCCTGGCGGCTCCCCCGGTCCTCGGCGGACACTCCGTGCACACCGGCCACGGCGCGGATGCGTTCGAGATGCTCCTCGCCCGCCCCGTACGCCTCGATCTCCAGGATGCCGCGTTCCTGAACGCGCGACTTGAGTCGGTCCGGCGTGCCCAGGGCCCGGATGGTGCCGCCCGCGATGACGGCGATCCGGTCGCACAGCTCGTCGGCCTCCGCCATGTAATGCGTGGTCAGCAGCACCGTGGTGCCGTCGGCTCGCAGGTCGGCGACGGTGCGGCGCAGATCGCGCGCCGCCACGGGATCCACGCCGATGGACGGTTCGTCGAGGAACAGGACGTCGGGCCTGTGCAGCAGTCCGCGCGCGACGTGCAGCCGCTGCCGCATCCCCCGCGAATACCCCTCGACGCGCTCCTTCTCCCGCCCGGCGAGGCCGACCAGCTCGAGCAGTTCGGCGATCCGCCGCTTCTGGTCCCGCGGCTCGACGTCGTACAGCTCGGCGAAGTACCGCAGATTGTCGAGGGCGGAGAGCCGGTCGTACAGCCCCCGGTCGCCGCCGAAGACGTAACCGATCCGGCGGCGTACGGCGACGGGGTCGGACGCCACGTCGTGTCCCAGCACCCGGGCCGTGCCTGAGGTGGGCAGCAGCAGGGTGTTGAGCATCTTGATGGTGGTGGTCTTGCCCGCGCCGTTGGGCCCGAGGAGCCCGAAGAGTTCGCCGCGAGCCACCTCGAAGGTGATCCCCCGCACGGCTTCGGTCTCGGTGCGGCGCGGACGCAGGAAGCCGGTCCGGCTGGTGTAGGTGCGGCGCAGGTTCTTCGCCTCGATCGCAAGCATGGCCCGGACGCTAGGCCCGTCTCCGCCACCGCCGCCATCGATTCGGGGCCCCCCGAATCGTCCGCGCGGTCCCGCGGCCTCTCACGACACCGCGCGCAGCACCTCTTCCCCCGAGAGCAGCGCGAGGAGGGCGCGGCCGGTGTCGGTGAGCTGGTAGTAGACGCTGCGCCCGATCCGGTGCCGGGTGACGACATCGGCCTCGGCGAGGACCGACAGGTGCTCCGAGACCGTGCTCGGCGCGAGCCCCAGCCGGTCGGCTATCCCGGCCGTGGTGAGCGGCCCCCCGAGCTGGCGCAGCACCGAGGCCCGGCCCCGCCCCAGCAGCAGCCCGAGCCGGTCGCCGCTGTCGGCCCGCTCCGCCGGCCGCTCGCGCAGGGCGCCCGCGCCGCGCGCCTGGAAGGACACCGTCAGGACCTCGGGGTCGTCGGTGGAGTAGAGCCGGCAGCCCTCCGCGAAGACGAGGGGCACGAGCAGCAGCCGCCGCTCGCCCGCCCGGTACTCCGCGTCGATGTGCTTCGTCAGTTCCAGCACGGGCGGCTCCCACCTGGCCCGGCTCTCCAGACCGGTGAAGAGCGCGTCTATACCCTCGGTGGCGAACGTCCGCGCCCGTATGAGCACTTCGTCCTCGACGAGACGCCGCATAACTGGCCAGTGGGCGGCCAGCGCGCCTTCCCAGTACGCGGCGTACGCATCGGCGAGTGCGCCGCACGCGGCCTCGGGATCGGCGACGTACGGCCGTATGTGCGGGTGGTCCTCAAGACCTGCGTAATGCTCGGCGACTCCGGCCCGTACGACGTCGACCGGAGTGGCCCGGATGGTGTCGAGCTCCGTCTCGACGGACGTGGCCCCGACCGGTCGGGGCAGCAGGAAGTCGGGGAACTGGTGGGGACCGTCGGTCAGCAACCGGAGCGCATGCGTCCGGTCGTCCTCGCGCAGCACCTCGCGGGCCCGCACCACCCATTCCTCGTAGGGGCGGGAGGGGTGGCGGTGCGGCATCGTGAGATGGAGGCTGCAGAAGGCGTCCCACAACGGGCTGATCGCGATGCGGGTGGCTCCGAGCGACGCCTCGTCCAACTCGATCCGGATCATCCGGTCACCCGCCCGCCCGGGGGCAGCGGCTCCAGGAATCCCTCCTCCACCAACAGCCGGATGGCCTGCGGCGTGCGGTCCCGCAGCAGCACCGGGTCCTCGTTCATCAGCTGCGCGATGGCGTCGAGGATGCGCCCGGCGGGCAGCGAGCCGTCACACACTCCGGCAAAGCCGGCGCCGACCGCGTCGACCTTCGTAGCCCTTCGCATGCCACGGTTCTGACGGAGCACCACATGCTCCGGGTCTTCGGCCCCGGGGAGCCCGACCTGCTCCTGCACCACCTCGGCGGCCAGGGTGAAGTGGGCGGCCAGAAGCGCCGCGTCGTCCTGTTCGCGCAGGTAGTCCTGGCGGTCGAAGTGCGCCTCGACGGCGGGACCGAGCGGCTGCTCCACGGCGTGAGGCCACTCCTCGATCACGATCGAGGGGGCTCCGGCGGCCGCGGCGGCGGACTTCCGCAGCGTGATCCAGCCGAAGCCGACGCCCTTCGTCCGCCGGGCGTCGAACTCGTCCAGCCAGGCGTCGTACCGTGCCTTGTACTCCTCTGGGTCCGTGCGGTGGTCGCCGCTGTCACGCAGCCACAACTCGGCGTACTGCGTGACGTCCTGCACCTCGCGCTGCACGATCCAGGCGTCGCAGCCTTCCGGAACCCAGGAGCGCACCCGGTCCTGCCACTCCTCGTCCTCGGTGTGCTGCCAGTTGGCCAGGAAGTGCGCGAAGCCGCCCTCGTTGAGCCGGTCGCCCGTCTGCTGCACCAGAGTCCGGCAGAGGTCGTCGCCGGCCATGCCGCCGTCGCGGTAGGTGAGCCGGGCGCCGGGCGAGATGACGAAGGGCGGGTTGGAGACGATCAGGTCGAAGGTCTCGGTGCCGACCGGCTCGTACAGGGAACCCTCCCGCAGATCGGCCGGGGCGGCGCCGGACAGAGCGAGGGTGAGCCGGCTGAATTCGAGGGCGCGCGGATTGAGATCGGTGGCCGTGACCCTCGTGGCATGCTGCGCGGCGTGCAGCGCCTGGATACCGGAGCCCGTACCGACATCAAGGGCGGAGCCGACGGGCTTGCGGACGGTGATCCCGGCCAGAGTGGTGGAGGCCCCTCCGATGCCGAGGACGACGCCCTTCTCGCGCGAGCCGATCCCGCCCGCGCCTCCCACCGCGCAGCCCAGGTCGGAGACGATGAACCAGTCCTCGCCGTCCGGCCCGCCGTACGGCCGCACATCGACGGTCGCCCGGACCTCGCCGGCCGTCTCGGTCAGCCAGCCGTCCGCCACGCACTCCGCGAGCGGGAGCACGGCCGCTGCCCGCTCGGCGGGCACGGGCCGCTGGAGCAGGAAGAGGCGCACCAGCGTGGCGAGCGACGTCTCGCCCTGCGTGGCCCGCAGCGCCGGCACCGTCTCACTGCGCGCCAGCGCGGCGTAGGCGGACGCGCCGAGCAGGTCGAGGAGCCCGTCGGCCGTGAACGCGGCCGCGAGCAGGGCCTCGCGGAGTTCAGGCGCGCGGTCCGCCGAGGGAAGGTCTGCTGCGAAAAGGCTGGTCTTACTCACGTGCCCCATTGTGACGGCTCCCACTGACAACGGCAGCGACCCGGCCACCGCCCCGGCTGTCCCCGGGGTGTGCCGGGCCGCTCACCCGATGTCCGCAGGCCGTGACACCGGCCGCCCCGTTACGCCTTCTTACTGGCGGACGCCGACGGAGACGCTTCCTTCGACGGCTCGGTCGAGGGCTCGGAGTCGTCCGACGGGCCGGCCGAGGGAGACGCCGAGGCGGTCGGCTTCTGGCAGCCCTCCTGCTTGGCCATCGCGGTGCCGACCTCGCCGGACTGGAGCTTCTTCAGCGCCTGGTCGCCGCTGGTGCTGATCTTGTTCAGTTCCTCCGCGATGCCTTTGAGGCCGTCGGCGAACTTCCCCTGATCCTTCGTCTCCAGGGCGTCGACCTTCTCCTGCAGCTTCGCGTAGGCCGCGGAGGAGGCGTTGAGCTCCTTCACCGCCTCCTTCTGCGTGGTCTCGCCGTCGTCGACCGGCGGGGGGCCCGCCGAATCGACGGCCGAGCCCAACGCCTTGTACGCCTGCGAGATCTGCTGGAAGGCGGCCGAGTCGGTCTCCTGGACGTCGGCGGGCTTGCTGTTGTCGGCGGTCTGCTGCTGGATCGACGCGTTGGCGTTCGCGATCTTCTGCAACTGGGGCTGGACCTGGTCGCAGACCTCCTTGGCCCAGTCGTTCACCTTGTCGTCGCTGTCGTCGCTGCAGCCCGACAGTGCCAGTACGAGTACCGCACCGCCGGACAGTGCGGCTGCAAGCTTCTTGTTCACCGGTTTGGTCCCTTCCAAGGCTCTCGGCCCCGGAACTTACACGCCGAACGCCCTCCATCCGGGCGCCAGGCGTCCGATAGGCAGGCTTTTGCAGCCATTTGCACCAAGGGAAATGAGGGATATGCAACTCACCCAAACAGCCCTCACCGAGGGGAACACGTGAACGATTCCCTACTCGAATGAGGAGCTGCCGCGCGCGCGGGAGGTCAATCAGGCTCGGGTGCAAGGAAGCTGAGAGCCCGTCGCTCGACAGAGAAACCGTCACTCCACAGAGACACCCCTCGCGCCGCTCGGCGTCGCCCCCCACTCAGGGAAGAACGGCGACCGGCACCTTGGGCCAGCTCATCCGGATGACACCGCCGTCCGCACCGGACCTGACCTCCACGTCGTCGACCAGGCCACTGATGACCGCGAGGCCCATCTCGTCCTCGTCGTCCGCCTCCGGTTCGGGCTCGTAGAGCCCACCGCCGGACGTGGCAGCACGCCGCCCGGAGACGCCGCCCGGAACCGAGCCATTCGCGCCGGGGCCCGGGACCTCGTCACCGACCTCGATGGCGAACGTCTTCTCCTCCTCGATCAGGACGACCGCGACAGGAGCCGTAATGCCATGGCTGCGGTGCAGGCCGACGGCCCGGCTGCACGCCTCGCCCACGGCGAGCCGGACCTCGTCGAGCACGGCCTCGTCGACCCCGGCCCTGCGCGCCACGGCCGCCGCCACGAGGCGGGCGGTCCTGACGTGTTCGGGCTGGGCGCTGAAGCGGAGTTCAACGGTGGCCATGCAATCCCCCTCGAACGTACGTATGTGCATGCCGGGGACGAGCCCCACGGACCGGTCCCTGGCTCTCTCTGCGAGCCCTCGGTTCCCTGCCGACGAGCCCTCTTACCCGGGCGGGTCGGGCGGCTGACAAATAAAGCAGCCGCGGACCACCGACCGGGTGATCCGCCAGCTACCGACCGCCGTCCAGGATCTACCGGCCACGACGGAACAGGGCCTGCCGCACCGGCGGACCCCACCGGAGCCGCGCAGCCGAGACCGTCGCCGGACCGGCAGATAACCGGCCCGGCGCCAGGCCGGATGTCAGTCGGTGGCCGCGACGGCCTCGTCGACCGTGGTGTGGATCGGGAACACCTTGGTCAGGCCGGTGATCCGGAAAATCTTCAGAATGCGCTCCTGGTTGCACACCAGGCGCAGCGAGCCCTCATGGGCCCGCACACGCTTCAGGCCGCCCACAAGCACGCCGAGGCCGGTGGAGTCGAGGAAGTCGACGCCTTCCATGTCGACAACCAGGTGGTAGCTGCCGTCATTCACCAACTCGACCAACTGCTCGCGCAGCTTGGGCGCGGTATACACATCAATCTCGCCACCGACCTCGACGACCGTACGGTCGCCACCAGGGCCGGACACATTGCGAGTCGACAAGGACAGGTCCACGGATCCTCCAGCACCTTGCTATCGAGCGGTCGCCCCTCGGTCTCCCCGACGGAGCCGGGGGACGGATCGCCAGCCGCGATGGCATTCAATCACTTACCGGCAGCCATGCACGACGCCTTGGGACCATTGTCCGTCTTGCCAGTGACACACTCGGTGCCGATGGCCAAGAATCATTACCCCGGTCGACCCCCGGAGAGTGGGGGGTCCCGCCCCTCTCCGAACACGGTCCTCGACCGGCTCGCCGCAGGGGCGGGCCGGTCCGCGCGCATCACTCATACGGAGCACTTGCCCCCGCGCGCGGGAACCCATGCCGTCTGGCCCGATCGCATCCGTCCGGAAGTGATCGCCGCCATCCAGAAGGCCGGCATCGACCACCCCTGGGCCCATCAGGCGACCGCCGCGGAGTACGCCCTGGACGGCACATCCGTCGTGATCGCCACCGGAACGGCGTCCGGCAAGTCGCTGGCCTACCTCGCCCCGGTGCTCAGCGCCCTCCTGGACGGCTCCGAAGCCCCCAACGGGCGCGGCGCCACCGCCCTCTACCTCGCCCCCACCAAGGCCCTGGCAGCCGACCAGCGCCGTTCCGTCAGGGCTCTCGCGGCTCCGCTGGGCAACGGCATCCGGCCGGCCGTCTTCGACGGTGACACCCCCGTCGAGGAGCGCGAGTGGGTGCGTCAGTACGCCAACTACGTGCTCACCAATCCCGACATGCTGCACCGCGGGATCCTCCCGTCACACCCCCGCTGGTCCTCCTTCCTGCGCTCCCTGCGCTACGTCGTCATCGACGAGTGCCACACCTACCGGGGCGTCTTCGGCTCGCACGTCGCCCAGGTGGTCCGCCGGCTCCGCCGGCTGTGCGCCCGTTACGGCTCCGAACCCGTCTTCCTCCTCGCATCCGCCACCTCCGCCGAGCCCGCCCTCGCGGCGGGCCGCCTCACCGGTCTCCGCGTCACCGAGGTGGCCGACGACACCTCCCCGCGCGGCGAACTGGTCTTCGCTCTGTGGGAACCCCCGCTGACCGAGCTGCACGGCGAGAAAGGTGCCCCGGTACGCCGTACCGCCACGGCCGAGACCGCCGACCTGCTCACCGACCTCACCATCCAGGGAGTCCGCTCGGTCGCCTTCGTACGCTCCCGGCGCGGCGCCGAGCTGATCTCCGTCATCGCCAAGGAACGCCTCGCCGAGGTCGACAGCTCCCTGCCGCCCCGGGTCGCCGCCTACCGCGGGGGCTACCTCCCCGAGGAACGCCGCGCCCTCGAACACGCTCTGCACTCAGGCCGGCTCCTCGGCCTCGCCGCCACCACCGCACTCGAACTCGGCATCGACGTCTCCGGCCTGGACGCCGTCGTCATATCCGGATACCCGGGCACCAGGGCTTCCCTCTGGCAGCAGGCGGGCCGGGCCGGCCGGGCCGGCCAAGGGGCTCTCGCCATCCTGGTGGCCCGCGACGATCCGCTGGACACCTTTCTGGTCCACCACCCCGACGCCCTGTTCCAGCAGCCCGTGGAGTCGACCGTCCTGGACCCGGACAACCCATACGTCCTCGCCCCCCATCTCTGCGCCGCGGCTGCGGAGCTGCCGCTCACCGAAACCGACCTCCAGCTCTTCGGCCCGGCCACGGCCGGGCTGCTCCCCCAGCTGGAGACCGCCAGGCTGCTCCGCAAACGGCCGTCGGGCTGGCACTGGACCCGCCGCGAGCGGGCCGCCGACCTCACCGACATCCGGGGCGAGGGCGGCCGTCCCGTGCAGATCGTCGAGGAGGGCACCGGCAGGCTGCTGGGCACCGTGGACGAGTCCGCCGCCCACAGCGCCGTGCACGAGGGCGCCGTCCACCTCCACCAGGGCCGCTCCTACCTGGTCCGGAAACTGGACCTGGAGGACTCCGTGGCCCTGGTCGAGCAGGCCGACCCGCCGTACTCGACCACCGCCCGAGACACCACATCCATCGCTGTCCTGGACACCGACACCGAGATCCCCTGGGGGGACGGGCGCCTCTGCTACGGGTCGGTCGAGGTCACCAACCAGGTCGTCTCCTTCCTGCGCCGTAAGCTGATCACCGGGGAGGTACTCGGCGAGAGCAAGCTGGACCTGCCGCCCCGTACCCTGCGCACCCGGGCCGTGTGGTGGACGGTGACCGAGGACCAGCTCGATGCCGCCCGGATCAACCCGGAGATCCTCGGCGGCGCGCTCCACGCCGCCGAGCACGCCTCGATCGGGATGCTGCCGCTCTTCGCCACCTGCGACCGCTGGGACATCGGCGGGGTGTCCGTCCCGCTGCACCCCGACACCCTGCTGCCCACCGTCTTCGTGTACGACGGCCACCCGGGTGGCGCCGGATTCGCCGAGCGCGCCTTCCACACCGCCCGCGAGTGGCTTTCGGCCACACGCCTGGCCATCGCATCCTGCGAGTGCGATGCGGGATGCCCGTCCTGCATCCAGTCCCCCAAGTGCGGCAACGGCAACGACCCCTTGCACAAACGGGGCGCCGTCCGCCTCCTCACGGAGCTCCTGCGTTATGCGCCGGGCGGGGAGAGCCCGAGCGCTCCGGCTGAGGGTTCCTCCAGGGCGGAGGAACGTCCGCCGCAGGCCCCGCCCGCGACCTGACCTCCGGGGCGTACGGTCCGAACCGTGCCCTGGCCATCACATCGGCGACCTCCCCCAGAACCGCACAGTGCACCACTTCCGCCCCCTGAGCCCCGGCCACCTCCTCGGCTGACGCGCAGGCCGCCGCGGTGCCCTCCAGGGCCCGGTCCGCCGCAGCCAGCGCCGCCAGATCGGCCGCGCTCCCGGCACGGTGCCGAACGGCCACCACCTGTCCGAACGCCAGAATCACCGCGAACACGGTGCACAACGTCGCTGCGGTCACCGCCGCCCATACCGTCGCGAACCCCTGATCCCCCACTGGCAGCCGGGCCGGTTGCCCACCCCGCCCACTGGGCCCCCTCACCGTTCGCCCTCTCTCCCCGCCACGTCCGGCGCGTCCGGCGCGTCCGGCGCGTCCGGCGCGTCCGGCGCGTCCGGCGCGTCCGGCGCGTCCGCAGCTGGCGCGGCCGGCACTGGCACATCCTCCGCCGCCGCGGCAGCCTCCGCCCTCAGGGTCACAGCGAGGCGTCCGGGCCCAGCCGTCGGGGCGGTCACCCTCACCCGCCACAGTGATCCGGCCCGTGCCACTGCGACCGAAGCCCCCTCGGGCGCTGCGGAGAGAGCGGCTTCCCGCACCTGCGCCGCCGGTTCCGAACGAGCTGCCGCCCGGGCACCGGCTCTCGCCGCGTCCACGCAACGGATCTGGGCCGAGGCGGCCATCAGCGCCCAGAGCAACGCCAGGGCGAAGACCGCCAGCACCGGAATTACCATGGCGGCCTCCGCCGTCACCGCGCCCTGATCGCCCGGACGCCTGGCACCCATGACCGAGGCCTCGCGCTCTTCCCTCTTCCGTTGCCCAAGCCGACCCGCAACCATGCGGCCAGTCACCTCCACACCGTCCTCAGAACTTCGCATCGAGCGCGCCCTTCAGCAACGACTGCAGCTGGGACATGACCGCCGCGCTGGTCACCACCTTGTAGAGCACCGCGGCAAACGCGCAGGCCGCGATCGTGCCCACCGCGTACTCCGACGTCGTCATCCCACTGTCCGCCCCCGACCGGGCGCGGCGGGCCACGGACCTCATCCAGTTCTTGATCTTGTACATCATTTCCGAACCCCCGATATGCCAGTTACGTACAGGAAAAACCCGAACTGCTCTTGCGTCTTCGTTCCGGATCACGCCGGTTGCAGCAGGCCCCCGGCCAGGCCGATCACCACTGGAGCCACCCCTACCGCCAGGAACGCGGGGAGGAAGCAGAGGCCGACCGGGGCAGTGACCATCACGGCGGCCTTCTGAGCCCGCGCCACGGCTGCCCTCGCCCGCTCGGCCCGCAACGCCTCGGCCATCCGGGTGACCGGCTCCGCCGCCGGAGCGCCGGTCGAGCCCGCCCGGTCCAGACAGCGGGCGAGGGCCCCGGCCCCCGGTATCCCCCCGAACCGCCCCCAGGCGACAGCGGGGTCACCACCAAGCCGGATTTCCGCCGCTGTGCGGGCGAGCTGCTCACCCACCGGTCCGCCCAGCGACTCGCCCACCGCCTCGGCCGCCTCCACCGGGCCGGCACCGGCGGAAATGCAGGCCGCCAGCAGATCCGCCGCCATGGGAAGTTGCCGTACGGCCTCCGCAGTCCGCGCCTTCGCCTCGGAGGCGCGTTGCACGGCATGCCCTAGTCGCTCTCGCTGCCACCGCCAGCCGCCGTAGGCGGCGGCCAGGCCGACCGCCCCTCCCACTAGGCCGCCCACGAGGAACCATCCCGTCAACGCGACTGCCGCCCATGCCACCCACTGTTTGACCGGGCCGGCGGAGACCGTCCAGCCCACCCGGGAAGTCGTCCAGCCCACCGGGGGGCCGGACGACCGGAGCGGCCCCGACCGCCCGGTAGAGGCCGCCGGTGCCACCACCAGGAGCCGCTCGCCTCGTCGCCTTACCCGTCGGCCCACTTGATGCCGGGCCAAGGGCAGAACCACTCGGGCGTAGAGCGCCAGTGCCACTCCGAGGGCCTCCACCGTCTGAACGGGCCAGCCGGCCGATACGTTCATCCCGTTTCTCCCGTCCGGACGATCCGGGTGGCCCACAGGAGACCGCACACCTCCAGCAGCCCGCCCGTCGCCAGGCAGATCAGTCCGGCGGTGCTGTGGAGCAGCACCTTCAGCGGGTCCGCTCCGAGTGCGGCGCCGAGTCCCATGCCGAGCACGGGGAGCAGGGCAAGCACCGCGACCGTCGACCACGCTCCCGCCAGTTGCGCCCGCAACTCCTCGCGCTGACGACGTTCGGCTCGCAACGCGCTTTCCAACCGGGTCAGCCCTGTCGCGAGGCCCGCCCCGCTGCCCACCGCCACCCGCCAGCAGGCGGCCACTCCGGCCAGTCCGTCCAACCCCGGCTCGCCCGCCGCCTGGACCAGTGCCCTCGGTACATCGCCACCGAACCGCGCCGCGGCCGACACCCGGAACCCGGCTTCGCCCATCACTGCCGTGCTGCGCACCGCGACGAGCAGCGCCTGCCCCGGCTCGTGGCCGGCCCTCAGTTCACCGACCAGCGCCCCGCACAGGTCCACCACCCCGTCCGCCCGGGCTTCCCGGTCCTTGCGTGACTGCCTCTTCCGCAACCACCGCCGCGCCACAGGAACCGCGACGGCCCCCGCGATCAACGGCAGTACGGACTGCCCGAGCACCGCCAGAGCCGAAGCCACCGGGAGACACAGCCACTCCCACCGTCCCCTCAGCCGTTTCTCGATCCGGCTGCGCGCCCTCCACCACTTCTCCCGGGCCTCCGACTTCTCGCTCCCGCCGGAGAGCAGCGCCAGCGCTCTCCGCAGCGGTCGCGCCCGCCCCATCAGGACCAGCCACACCGCCATCGCCGCACACAGTGCTGCGGCATGCACCGCCTCGGGGATTCCGGCAGGCGCCCTCCCTCCGATCACAGAGCACCCCCGATCAGCTCGTACAGCCGCTCCCAGCCCCGTTCCCGCTCGAAGCCCGCGGCGCCCCAGCACAGCGCCGGAACCGTCCTCACCAGCCCCGCCGCATCCCGCTCCAGCACATGGATGTCTGCGATCCGCCTGCGCCCGGCGCGGTCCCGTACAAGATGGACCACGACCGACAAAGCCGCCGCCAGCTGACTGTGCAGCGCCAGCCGGTCCAGCCCCGCCGCAGTTCCGAGCGCCTCCAAACGTGCCGGGACGTGCCCGGCAGCATTGGCATGAACGGTTCCGGATCCTCCCTCATGCCCGGTGTTCAGGGCTGCCAGGAGCTCGGTCACCTCGCTGCCGCGCACCTCACCGACCACCAGCCGATCGGGGCGCATGCGCAAGGCTTGGCGCACCAGGTCCCGGAGTGTCACCCGGCCGGCACCCTCCTGATTGGCGGGGCGCGACTCCAGCCGCACGACGTGCGGGTGATCCGGGCGCAACTCCGACGAGTCCTCGGCGAGCACGATCCGCTCGCGCTCCCCCACCGCTCCCAGCAGACTGGAGAGCAGGGTCGTCTTGCCCGCCCCTGTACCACCGCTGATCAGGTACGAAACCCGCGCCTCCACCAGAGCCCTCAACACTCGGTCACCCCCGGGCGGGACGGTCCCCGCTTCGACCAGCTCCGTCAGGGAGAAGGCCCTGGTCCTGACCACCCGCAGCGACAGACACGTCGATCCGACCGATACCGGGGGCAGCACGGCATGCATGCGGGTGCCGTCCGGAAGCCTGGCGTCCACCCAGGGTCTGGCGTCGTCGAGACGACGCCCCGCCACAGCCGCGAGCCGTTGCGCCAGTCTGCGAACCGCAGCCGCGTCCGCGAAGGCCACTTCGGTGAGTTCCAGTCCGCCGCCTCGGTCCACCCAGACCCGGTCGGGCGCTGACACCAGGACGTCCGTGACACCGGGATCGGCCAGGAGCGGTTCCAGTACCCCGGCCCCGATCAGCTCGCCTCTCAGCTCGTCCGCCCGGCCCAGCACTTCCGCCGTGCCGAGCAGACGCCCCTGCGCACGCAGCGCGGCGGCGACCCCGGCCGGGGTCGGAGCCGTCCCGCTGTGTGCGAGCCGTTGCCTGACGGCATCGAGCAGCGCCTCGGTCATGAGATGCCCCCGGTGACCGAGGTGTTGGCACTCTCCGGCACGAGCGCCTGTTCCCAGAAGGCGGCGCAGAACCTGGCAAGCGGCCCACGTGCGTTGCCTCCGGGTGGCTCGCCCACGTTCTGCTCGGCCGACAGAGCCCTTTCCCACGGGACTTCCCCAGCCAGCGGCAGGCCCATCGCTCGGGCCACCCATTGCTCGTCGAGCCCTGAGGTGTAAGGTCCCCGCGCCACAACCCGCAGGTCGTCGAGCACCATTCCGGCCATCGATACCACCCGCTTCGCCGCCGCGACCGCGCGCAGTTCACCGGGGACGACCACAAGCCCCAGATCGAGCTGGGCAAGGGCCTCGGCCACCGCTTCGTCCACCCGGCGTGGCAGATCAACCACCACCACCCCACCGAGCCTGCGTGCTGCGGCCAGTACCGCTCGCATGGCGGGCGGCGGGATGACCACCCAGTCGTCACGGCCCCAGCTGAGGACCCGCAGCCCGTGCAGCGCTGGCAGCGATTCCTCCAGCGCCCCTCCACCGACCCGCCCCTTTGAATGGGCGAAATCAGGCCAACGCATTCCCTCAGCCCGCTCGCCACCGAGCAGCACGTCGATACCGCCGCCCAACGGATCCCCGTCGATGAGCATGGTCCGCTGCCCAGCCCTCGCCGCGGTCACCGCGAGGGCACAGGCCAGCGTGGACGCACCCGCACCGCCTCGACCCCCGATCACTCCCACCGTGAGGGCGGGCCGGCCGACGCCTTCCGCCGCGTTGGCGATCTGGTCGACGAGCCAGTTCTCGGATTCAGGCAGACGAATCACGTATTCAGCGCCGATTTCGACGGCTCGGCGCCAGACATCGGGCGCGTCCTGATCGCGTCCCACGACCATGACGCCCCGTCTGCGCGCCGCTCCGCGGCACCGTGCGGCCGCGTCCTCGCCGACAAGAACCATGGGCGCCTGCTCCCAGCCCCCTCGGCGATCGGGCAGCGCGGGATGCACTTCCGGTTCCGCACCGGCAGCGGCGCACAGCCTCAGCAGATCGTCGAGCAAGTCCACATCCTCGGTCACGATCAGCGGACCGCCCCGTCGTGCGTCGGCAGGCGTCAATCGATCCCGTGCACTGGATTCAGCCATACTCTCCACCCCTCCATCACGCGCCTTCGCCACGGTTCACGGCGATCTCGGAGCTCATCCGAGAACGGCGATCCCGGCACCCGTGGACTTCACGGGTGGAATCACGGTGGGGCGCTCCCGGAAATCATGTGGATCTTGCTCAAAAACCGTGGACAACTCAGCGGTTGTGAATAACTCCGTAGCTCACACAGGTGACTTCCCGATGCGACTCTTCCGCTACCCAGCGTCACGATGCATGCTGAAGCGAGCCGACCTCAGGCAGAGCCCGACATGGAGCAGAGGGAGAAGAAATGGTCGATTCCGCGCGGCAAACCGCGTCCGGACATGCGACGACCCCCGCCGGGGGGGAGAGCGGGGGTCGTCCCCACGGCCGACTCGGGGGGGGAGGAGCCGGACCGGGGTTAGCACGGTCGCGAACGATCCGTGACTTCCATGGTGTACCCGAGGCCCTTCTCAGGCAAACCCACGCGCCGGGGTATACGCCGAATGGCGGCCCCCTATGCTCTGGCATGTGGAAAACCGCTTCTTGCCGCGCACAGCCGCCTTCTTTGACCTGGACAAGACGGTCATCGCGAAGTCTTCGACACTGACCTTCAGCAAGTCCTTCTACCACGGCGGGCTGATCAACCGCCGCGCCGTGCTGCGCACCGCGTACACGCAGTTCGTGTTCCTTGCCGGGGGCGCGGATCACGACCAGATGGAGCGGATGCGCGAATATCTCTCGGCGCTCTGCAAGGGCTGGAACGTGCAGCAGGTCAAGGAACTCGTGGCCGAGACCCTGCACGATCTGATCGACCCGATCATTTACGACGAAGCGGCGACGCTCATCGAGGAGCATCACACCGCCGGACGCGACGTCGTGATCGTCTCGACCTCGGGTGCCGAGGTGGTCGAACCAATCGGTGAGCTGCTCGGCGCCGATCGCGTCGTCGCCACCCGCATGGTCGTCGGCGACGACGGCTGCTACACGGGCGAAGTGGAGTACTACGCGTACGGGCCCACGAAGGCCGAGGCCATCAAGGCACTTGCGGTCTCAGAGGGCTACGACCTGGCCCGCTGCTACGCGTACAGCGACTCGGCGACCGACGTACCCATGCTGGAGTCCGTCGGCCATCCGCACGCGGTCAACCCGGACCGCGCGCTGCGCCGGGAGGCGACCCTCCGGGAATGGCCGATTCTCACTTTCGACCGGCCCGTACGGCTCAAACAGCGCCTCTCGGCGTTTTCCCTGCCGCCTCGGCCGGCGCTCATGGCCGCGGCAGCAGTGAGCGCCGCCGCCCTGGCCGCCGGAGTCGTCTGGTACGCCGCCCGTCGTAGAGCCACCACGGCGTCCGCCTGACACCGCCAGTTGGACCAACTCGTCCGTAATTGAACCTAAAAGTAAAGAAGTGCGGCCAGCACTACCGCTCACCCGGCCCGTGGAGTACAAAGGATTCAACGGCCCGCGAGACCAAGGACATCCGCGAGGATGACCTGAATTACGCAGCAAAGGCCCACGGACCGCGCATGAAAACCCAGCACCCACGCGACGTCGACCCGTCGATTACGGGCCAGCCGCACCAGGAGCGGGCAAAGACCCCGGCCTGATGGGCACATAACGAGGACGCTTGGTAACTGGGCAGACATGCCAGCGGCGGTACCGAGACCGGTACCGCCGCAACCACGTTCACCGCCACATCGCGCCCACCGGGGAGCACCGGCGTTGCGCGCACACGCGCTACGCGGCGCCTCGCTGAAGGGCCTCACACACTGCCGTCGATTCCCTGACGCCGAGTTCCGCCGAGCGCCCGCAATGCTTGATCCAGGCGGCCACACCCTCCGGCGTGCCGGAGAGATAACCATCGAAGGCCGCCACGTAGGCCGCCCTCCCCTGCTCGGCGTGCCCGACTTCGGCCGGGCAGATCGACTTGGGATCGAGTCCGCTTCCGATCAGCACGATCCGCTCCGCGGTCCGCGCCACCAGCCCGTTGTGCGTCCCGAAGGGACGAAGGGCCAGCAGTTCCCCGTGGACGACGGCGGCTGTCACCAGAGCGGGCGCCTCACTCCCCGACAGGATGAGCCGGGTGAGTCCGTCCAGTCGGCCTGCAACCTCGTCCGCGTCCGGCAGCGGCGCCTCGATCAGCGGCTCGTCCACCGGCTCTCCCGCGAGTCGAGGCCGTCCGACAGCGTCCTCCGGGGCGGCGCCACCCGCAGCCACCAGATGGAGCCTGGCGAGAACCCGCAAGGGCGACTGCCGCCAGATGGAAAGAAGCTGCCCCGCCTCCGCCGTCAGGCGAAGGGCGGCCCCGACGACACGGGCCTCGTCGTCGCCGCTGAAGTCGGTGCGCCGCCGCACCTCCTCAAGATTCCAGTCGGCGCCGGACAGCGCGGCCGATCCGCGGGCGCCCCGCAGAGCGGCCTCCGCAGTGACCTCGTTACTGCGGCGCCGCATCACGCGATGACCGTAGACCCGGTCGACGGCCTTGCGTACGGCGTCCACCGCGTCGGTCACGCCCGGCAGAGCGCTCAGAGCGACGAGCGGGTCCGAGGAAGTCGTACTCATAAGTAGCGAGGCTACGCGCCTTACGCCCGCCTACCGCCCGGGAGTGGCCTTCTTCACGAAACCTGGCAACACAAAGCAATGGATCGACTACCCTAGGTGAACATGAAGATCGCTTTCGTAGGGAAGGGCGGCAGCGGCAAGACCACGCTGTCCTCGCTCTTCATCCGCCACCTCGCCGCCAATGAAGCCCACGTCGTCGCGGTGGACGCCGACATCAACCAGCACCTCGGAGCCGCGCTCGGCCTCGACGAGGACGAAGCCGCGGCGCTGCCCGCCATGGGGGCGAAGCTACCTCTGATCAAGGAGTATCTGCGCGGCAGCAATCCGCGCATCGCCTCGACCGAGACGATGATCAAGACAACGCCGCCGGGCGAGGGCTCACGCCTGCTGCGCATTCGTGAGGACAACCCGATCTTCGAGGCCTGCGCCCGCACGGTCCGGCTCGACGACGGGGACATCCGCTTGATGGCGACGGGGCCGTTCACCGAATCAGACCTCGGCGTGGCGTGTTACCACTCCAAGGTCGGCGCGGTCGAGCTCTGCCTCAACCACCTCGTCGACGGCCCCGATGAGTACGTGGTGGTCGATATGACCGCTGGTTCGGACTCCTTCGCCTCAGGGATGTTCACCCGCTTCGACATGACTTTCCTCATCGCCGAACCGACCCGCAAGGGCGTTTCGGTCTACCGCCAGTACAAGGAGTACGCGCGGGACTTCGGCGTGGATCTGAAGGTGGTCGGGAACAAGGTGCAGGGCGAGGACGACCTGGAGTTCCTGCGCGCCGAGGTGGGCGACGACCTGCTGGTTACCGTCGGCCACTCCGACTGGGTGCGGGCTATGGAAAAGGGCCGCCCTGCGCGCTTCGAACTGCTCGAGGCCGACAACAGGATGGCTCTTCAGACCTTGCAGAACGCGGCGGAGGACTCGTACGAGCGGCGGGACTGGGGTCGTTACACGCGTCAGATGGTCCACTTCCACCTGAGGAACGCGGAAAGCTGGGGAAACGAGAAGACCGGGGCCGACCTTGCCGCCCAGGTCGACCCGGCCTTCGTGCTGGACGAGCGCCTCACTCGCGCCGAGGCCGCTCAGCCTGCTTGAGCGACCGATGCTTCCGGTGGGCCGCGCGGTATTGCCGTGTCCTCGGTGAACGCACCGGAGGGCGCCGGGCACATTCCCTGCCCGGCGCCCGGGATCACGGACCGGGCCCCTAACGGCCGGCCGGATTCCCTGCGGCTGCGGCAGGTGCCTCCGAGGCCTCCTGGTTCTGGCCCGCGCCCGTCTCGAGGAAGGCGGGCCAGCCGGCCTTGGGCTCCTGGCCGACCTTCAGCGTTCGGAGCGTCGCCAGCGTCGCCGGGTCCTGTGCGTCGAGCCAGTCCGCCAGTTGCCTGAACGAGACGCAGCGCACGTCCGCCTTGGTGCAGACCGTCGCGATCGTCTCCTCGATGGCGCGCATGTAGGTGCCGCCGTTCCAGGACTCGAAGTGATTGCCGATGATCAGCGGTGCGCGGTTGCCGCCGTACGCGCGGTCGAAGGCCTGGAGGAGGCCGTCACGCATCTGGTTTCCCCAGAATTCGTGCTTGTCCGGGTCCCCTTGCGTTGTCCCGGACTAGTTGAACATGAAGTTGTAATCCATCGAGAGCGTCTCGAAGTCTCGGCCCGGCACCGGGACGAGCTGCATGGAGAGGCCCCAGACGCCGTTCTTCTTCGGTCACACCTGGTCGTTGACGCCACTGGAGTCATAGCGGAATCCCCTGGCGCGTGCCGCCTCCACCATGTTCTTCCGGCCCTCCAGGCAGGGGGTTCGGCCGCCGACGAGTTCCTTGTCGTAGTCGAAGGGCAGCGATTCCTCCCCCTTGAGGACGGGGGCATTCGTCTTCCAGCTCTTCACGAAGGACTTCGCCTGGCTGATCTCGCTCTTCCACTCATCGACGGACCAGGTGCCGACGCCCCCGTCCTTGCCACAGAAATGGCCGTTGAAGTGGGTGCCGATCTCACTGCCTTCCCGCCAAGCACCGCGGAGCTGGGTGAGGGTGTCCCGGATGCCCTCGGTGTCGTTGAAACCGATGTCCGAGCTGCCGGCGTTGTGCCTGGGAGGGTCGTACTGGGTCCGCTTCCCCTCCGGCAGCAGGTACACACCACTGAGGAAGTACGTCATCGAGGCGTTGTACTTCTTGCCCACCTCACGGAAGTGGGAGAAGAGCCGCTGACCGTCCTCCCCGGCTCCGTCCCACGAGAACACCACGAACTGCGACGGCTTCTGCCCAGCTGCCAGGCGTTGTGCACTCGGCTGCTCGGGCTGAACGCCTGTGAACGCGGTGGAACCGTCACCAATGGCCCGGAACACTGACTTGGGCGCCGCTTCCGCAGCCTTCTTCTCTCCTGCGACGCCATTCACGGCTCCGAGACAGGCGGCCCCCGATCAGGAGTCCGCTCCCGAGCACCCGGCCGCTCCCGCCACCAGCGCCACGGTCACGACGCCCAGGGCGATCCTTTTCGCGGTGGCCATCATCCGCCCACCTCTTTCTCGCAGGTAGCCTGCGCCGAGTGCCGGCACGGTGCGGCCAAGGTCGCACGCACTGCCGAAATGCCAGTGCGACAGATCGAATGAAAAGCTGCTTATTCACCGGAATGGGTGACTAAAGGGACCATTTGCCCTCAACCCTGGACGCAGTTCTTTACTCTCCATTACGGTCTATTTACCGAGAGTTGAGATATCCCGCCGCTGCATGCCGTGACCCACGGCCGCGTCACCGAGTTTCGCGACCGCGCCGCCCAGGAGGAGACGGGAAATATGTCTGCCTGCGTACCTACTCGCCACGACCACTCATCACGCAGTTCGCGCCCCTCCCGGTCTTCGGGAGTCAAGCGACCGCACAGCCCGCCCCCGCGCGGCGGGCGATTCCGCATCGCGGGCGCCGACGTATCGGCATCCATCACTGTCTTCCTGCTCGCCATCCCCATGTCGCTGGGTCTCGCAGTCGCCATGGGTGCACCTCTGGAGGCGGGCCTCATCTCCGCCGCGATCGGCGGCATCGTCGCCGGACTCCTCGGCGGGACGCCGCTCCAGGTCTCCGGCCCGTCCGCCGGACTGACCGTGGTGACAGCCGAGACGATCCAGATCTACGGCTGGCGCACCACCTGCGCCATCACCATCGGAGCGGGCCTGCTTCAGCTCGCGCTCGGCTCCCTACGTGCAGCCCGCAGCGCCCTCGCCGTCAGCCCTGCCATCGTCCACGGCACGCTCGCCGGTATCGGCGTGGCCATCGCACTCGCTCAACTGCATATCGTTCTGGGCGGTACACCACAGAGCTCCGCCATCTCCAACGTCCTGCATCTTCCCGATCAGTTGGCACGTGTCAGTCCTGCCGCTCCGCTGATCGGCGCGCTCACCGTATCCATTCTCGTCCTGTGGCCATTGCTGCCAGGACGAACCGGACGGCTTCTGCGTCGTGTCCCGGCGGCCCTGGCCTCCGTGGGCCTCGCCACGGCCGTGGCAGCGTGGGCGGCACCGTCGATCGCCCGGGTCGATCTGCCCTCCTGGCGCTCGCACGCCCTGCCCGAAATGCCTCAGGGACCTGTGCTCGGTCTGGCTACCGCTGTGTTCACGATGATGCTGGTAGCCAGCCTGGAGTCGCTGCTCGCCGCTGTCGCCGTGGACAAGCTGGTCGCCGACCGGAACCGTTCACGCTCAGCCGACTCCCCTGCCGGGTCTGGAGAAGTACGGGGCAACGCGACAATCGATAAAGGCGAGTTGAGCCAGCACAGCGCCCCCTTCACCACTGCGGTGGCACCCGCCCCCGAAGCCACCGCCCCTGCCGATCACAGCCGGTTCACGCCGCCACTCAAACGCTCCGACCTGGACCGGGAGCTACGCGCACAAGGCATCGCCAACGCGGTGTCAGGCCTGCTGGGCGGCCTCGCGGTCTCCGGCGGGGCCGTACGCAGTTCGGCGAATGTGAGAGCCGGGGCGACCAGCCGCGCCTCCACCGTGCTGCACGGTGTGTGGATCCTGCTCGCCTCCGGCCTGCTCGTCACAGCCCTGGAGCGCATTCCGCTGGCGGCCCTGGGCGCGCTGGTGATGATGGTCGGCCTGAAGATGGTGAGCCTCGCCCACATCCGCAACGTTCACAAGCACCGGGAATTCCTCGTGTACGGCGCGACAATCGCCGGCGTGCTGGTGGTCGGCGTCCTCAAGGGCGTGGCGATCGGGATCGCTGTCGCGGTAGCTGTCGCCCTGCACCGACTGGCCAGGACCCGGATCTCGGTGTCCGAACATAACGGGCAGCATCTCGTGGTGGTGCGCGGCCAGTTGACGTTCCTTGCCGTGCCACACCTCAGCCGCGTGCTGGGTCGGCTTCCCCAAAATAGCGATGTGGTAGTCGAGTTGGACGGCTTCTTCATGGATCACGCCGCATACGAGACGATTCAGGACTGGAGCAACGCCCATACGGCCCACGGCGGACAGGTGGCTTTCGCCGGCCGATCAGGCGGCAGGATCGCCGAGCCCGCCGCAGCGGCTCACTCCTGCTGTCGTCCGTGGACTCCATGGCGCAACCATCACTGCCACGACCAGGCCGAGCACGCTCCTCCCCCGCCGTCCACCGGCAATGGGCCACATTCCGTACTCAACACCGGCACCGCAACAGAGCCCGTCACAACCAAGGGCTCAGGCGCAGGAAGTCACACCCCCACCCCGCCACACACCGACAGCGACTCCACCCCGGAGCCGGCCCCGCCGCTCCCGCAGCCCTCACCTCTCTCACAGGCCGCACACGCCACACAGGCAGCCCCCGCATCACACGTGGCGCCCTCCCCCCAAGCTGCCTCTCCCCGACCACACACTTCCGCCGACCGGCCCTCGCGGGCCGGCGGTGAACACCGGCTGGTCAGGGGTCTCAGCTCGTTTCAGCGCGACACCGCACCCCTGGTCCGTGGGGAGCTTGCGCGGCTCGCCAGGGAGGGGCAGCGTCCCTCACAGTTCTTCATCACCTGCGCGGACTCCCGCCTGGTGACGAGCATGATCACGGCCAGTGGCCCGGGTGACCTGTTCACCGTGCGCAACATCGGCAATCTGGTGCCGCCCCCGGACGCCGAGGAGGGCGATCACTCGGTGGGGGCCGCGATCGAGTACGCGGTGGACGTGCTCGGCGTCGAGTCCATCACCGTCTGTGGCCACTCGGACTGCGGCGCGATGAACGCACTGCTCGAAGGCGCATCGGATGCCCCGGACACGTCGCTGTGGCGCTGGCTCCGGCACGGGCTCCCCAGCCTGGCCCGGGTGACCTCGACCGACAACGCGCGAGCCCGGTTCTCCGGCCGGCTGCCCGCCGATGCGATGGAGCAGCTCTGCCTGACCAACGTGGTCCAGCAGCTCGACCATCTGAGGGCTCACCCATCGGTGGCACGACGCATCGCCGACGGCACCCTGCAGCTCCACGGCATGTACTTCCACGTGGCCGAAGCCCAGTCGTATCTGCTGACCGAGGGCGGGAGCGCCGAGAGCGGAACGGCTGAGGTGTTCGACCCGGTCGCACCCGCCCACCCGGCCGAGTTGGCACGTACGGGCGCCTGAACCACAAGCCCCCCGGACCCGTGAGACCTAGTGATCCCGCTTTCGCGCTCCTCTGCACCACCTGCAACGCTCACCGCGGCGACGAGGCGCCACAGCCCGAACCGCCACACCGGCTCCGTGCACCACCGCGCCACCCCGGCATGGAAGCGGGATCATGCCTCTATACACGAGACACAGGTCTAAACCAATTCCTGGCAGACACTTGTCACCCGGCCTCGGGACTGATGAGCTATGCCCCAGGACACAACGGACACCCTGGGACTGGGAGAAGTCGTGAGCAACGAGAGCCTGGCCAACCTGCTTCGGGAAGAGCGGAAGTTTGCGCCGCCTGCCGAGCTGGCCGCGAACGCCAACGTCACTGCGGAGGCGTACGAGCGGGCCGAGGCGGACCGGCTGGGTTTCTGGGCCGAACAGGCCCGCCGCCTGACCTGGGCCACCGAGCCGACCGAGACCCTCGACTGGAGCAACCCGCCCTTCGCGAAGTGGTTCGCGGACGGCGAGCTCAACGTCGCGTACAACTGCGTGGACCGGCACGTCGAGGCGGGCAACGGTGACCGGGTCGCCATCCACTTCGAGGGCGAGCCCGGCGACAGCCGCGCGATTACCTACGCGGAGCTGAAGGACGAGGTCTGCCGGGCCGCGAACGCGCTGGCCGAGCTCGGTGTCGGCAAGGGCGACCGGGTCGCCGTCTACCTCCCGATGATCCCCGAGGCCGCCGTCGCGATGCTGGCCTGCGCCCGCATCGGCGCAGCGCACTCGGTCGTCTTCGGCGGTTTCTCGGCCGATGCCATCGCCGCCCGTATCCAGGACGCGGACGCGAAGGTCGTCATCACCGCCGACGGCGGCTACCGCCGTGGCAAGCCCTCCGCACTCAAGCCCGCCGTCGACGACGCCGTCGCCCGGATCGACGGCGTCGAACACGTCCTGGTGGTTCGCCGCACCGGCCAGGACACCGCGTGGACCGAGGGCCGCGACGTCTGGTGGCACGAGATCACCGGCCGCCAGTCCGCCGAGCACACCCCCGAGGCGTTCGAGGCCGAGCAGCCACTGTTCATCCTCTACACCTCGGGCACCACCGGGAAGCCGAAGGGCATCCTGCACACCTCCGGCGGCTACCTCACCCAGGCGGCCTACACCCATCACGCGGTGTTCGACCTCAAGCCGGAGACGGATGTCTACTGGTGCACCGCGGACATCGGCTGGGTGACCGGGCACTCCTACATCGTGTACGGGCCGCTGGCCAACGGCGCGACGCAGGTGATGTACGAAGGCACCCCCGACACCCCGCACCAGGGGCGCTTCTGGGAGATCGTGCAGAAGTACGGCGTCACCATCCTCTACACCGCGCCCACCGCGATCCGCACGTTCATGAAGTGGGGGGACGACATCCCCGCCAAGTTCGACCTGAGCAGCCTGCGCGTCCTGGGCTCGGTGGGTGAGCCGATCAACCCCGAGGCCTGGGTCTGGTACCGCAAGCACATCGGGGCCGACAGGTGCCCGATCGTGGACACCTGGTGGCAGACCGAGACCGGCACCATGATGATCTCGCCGCTGCCCGGCGTCACCCACACCAAGCCGGGCAGCGCCCAGCGCGCCCTGCCGGGCATCTGCGCGACCGTCGTCGACGACGAGGCCAACGAGGTCCCCGACGGCGGAGGCGGCTACCTCGTCCTCACCGAGCCGTGGCCCTCCATGCTCCGCACCATCTGGCGCGACGACCAGCGCTTCCTCGACACCTACTGGTCGCGCTTCGAGGGCAAGTACTTCGCCGGCGACGGCGCCAAGAAGGACCAGGACGGCGACATCTGGCTCCTCGGCCGGGTCGACGACGTCATGCTGGTCTCCGGGCACAACATCTCCACCACCGAGGTCGAATCCGCCCTCGTCTCACACCCCGCGGTCGCCGAGGCCGCCGTCGTCGGCGCCGCCGACGAGACGACCGGCCAGGCCATCGTCGCCTTCGTCATCCTCCGCGGCACCGCCACCGCCTCCGACGAGCTCCTCGCACAGCTGCGCAACCACGTCGGCACCACCCTCGGCCCCATCGCCAAACCCAAACGCATCATGCCCGTCGCCGAACTGCCCAAGACCCGCTCCGGCAAGATCATGCGCCGCCTCCTGCGCGACGTCGCCGAAAACCGCGCCCTCGGCGACGTCACCACCCTGACCGACTCCTCCGTCATGGACCTCATCCAGACCCAACTGCCGTCGGCCCCCTCCGAAGACTGACACCGAGAACTCGGCTCGAAGGGCCTCCAGCAACCGAAGGGCATCCGGCAGCGTGCCGGGTGCCCTTCGGGCATTTAAGGTGAAGATCACCACTCCCCCGCCCCACCCCCACCCCCCGCCATTACAGTGGCAGCTGATCTACAACAAGACAGGAAAATCTCCACAGGGGTGCCGGGAAGTCTGGTCGGCAAGTGCATCAGCCATGCCATCGCTGCCGTACCGACCCGGAGGTCTCCCCCCGTGGCCCCACCCACCCCCGCTCCCAACGGCCCGCGTCACACCTTCCTGGGGCGGCTGCCGCTCCCCGAGCGCAACTACGTCGCCGACGCCCTGCGCACGGAGACCGTCGGTGGTGTCCTCCTGCTGGTCGCCGCCGTGGCCGCACTGGTGTGGGCGAACACCGCCGGTTCGAGCTACTCGGCCGTCAGTCACTTCCACATCGGGCCCGAAATCCTCGGGCTGCACCTCTCCGTGGAGCACTGGGCCGCCGACGGTCTGCTCGCGATCTTCTTCTTCGTCGCGGGCGTCGAACTCAAACGTGAACTCGTGGCGGGCGAGCTGCGCGACCCCAAGGCCGCCGCCCTCCCCGTGGCCGCCGCGCTCTGCGGCATGGCCGTCCCAGCGCTCGTCTACACGCTGGTGAACGCGCTCGGCGACGGTTCCATGGACGGCTGGGCGGTTCCCACCGCCACCGACATCGCCTTCGCGCTCGCCGTTCTCGCTGTCATCGGCGCCTCGCTGCCGGCCGCGCTCCGGGCCTTCCTGTTGACGCTCGCCGTTGTGGACGACCTCTTCGCGATCCTGATCATCGCCATCTTCTTCACCGAGGACATCGACTTCCTCGCGCTCATCGGTGCCTTCCTCGGCCTGGGACTCTTCTATCTGCTGCTGCGGCTTGGTGTGCGCGGCTGGTACGTCTACGTACCGCTCGCCGTTGTCATCTGGGGACTGATGTACAACAGCGGCATCCACGCCACCATCGCTGGTGTCTCCATGGGGCTGATGCTGCGCTGCACCCGGCGCGAGGGCGAGGACCACTCGCCCGGGGAACACATCGAGCACCTGGTGCATCCCCTGTCGGCGGGCTTCGCCGTGCCGGTCTTCGCACTCTTCTCCGCCGGTGTTTCCCTCTCCGGCGGCGCGGTGGCCAGTGTGTTCGACCGGCCCGAAACGCTCGGGGTCGTCCTGGGACTCGTCGCCGGCAAGGCGATCGGCGTCTTCGGCGGTACGTGGTTGACCACCCGGCTCACCAAGGCCGAGCTGAACAAGGAGCTGGCCTGGGCGGACGTCTTCGCGATCGCCACACTCGCCGGCATCGGCTTCACCGTGTCACTGCTGATCGGGGAGCTCGCCTTCGCCGGTGACGACGACATGATCAACGAGATCAAGGCGTCGGTTCTGCTCGGCTCCCTGATTGCCGCCGTACTCTCCGGTGTACTGCTCAAACTCCGGGTACGCAGATACAGGGCGCTGTCCGACGCCGAAGAGCTCGACGAGGACGGTTCCGGAGTACCGGACGTCTACGAACAGGACGACCCGGCGTACCACCTGAGGATGGCCGCGATCTACGAGGAGAAGGCGGCCGAGCACCGCCGCCTTGCCCGACTGGCGGGGGGAGCGAGCAGCAAACCGGACAGTCCGGCATGATCTGACATCGGACGTGTTGAACAGGAGAGGGAGTCAGGGATGAGCGACCCCGGCAATTACGCGGGCAGCGCCGACCGCAGTCTCGGCCAGCTGGTCGCAACGGCGACGGCCGAACTGTCGGCGCTGGTGCACGACGAAATCGCCCTGGCCAAGGCCGAGGTACGGCAGGACGTCAAACGCGGCGTCATCGGCAGCGTGGCGTTCATTGTCACGGGCGTGCTGATCCTGTTCGCGATCCCGGTGCTGAGCTTCGCAGCGGCGTACGGCATCCACAACCTGGGGCTCGGCCTCGCCTGGTCGTTCCTGATCGTGGGCGGCGCGTTCATCCTTCTGGGCATCCTGCTCGCGCTCTTCGGCTACGCGAAGATCAAGAAGGTCAAGCCGCCGGAGAAGTCCATCGCGTCCGCCAAGCAGACCGCCGCCGTCCTTCAAGGCGTCAAGCCGCACCCGCGTCCGGAGATCGCCGCCGACGTGATCCTCCCAGTGGGCGGCAGCACCCGCGCGGACCGGGCCATCGAAACCGCTCCGGTCCAGGACAAGACCTCGGCTGTGGCACGCTCGTCCACATGACCGTCCCCGATTCCAGCGCATTCGGCCCCCTGGGCCCGGACGACCGGGCGGGCCGCGAAGGGCCCGCCGGCCCGCCGGGCCCCGCGCCCGCGCCGTTCCCACCGGCCGGGGGCCCCGTCCGCCTCGACGGTCCCTGGACCCACCGGGACGTCGCGGCGAACGGCGCCCGCTTCCACATCGCCGAAATGGGCGAAGGGCCGCTGGTCCTCCTCCTGCACGGCTTCCCGCAGTTCTGGTGGACATGGCGCCACCAGCTGCCCGCGCTCGCCGAGGCCGGGTTCCGGGCCGTGGCGATGGATCTGCGCGGCGTCGGCGGCAGCGACCGCACGCCCCGCGGTTACGACCCCGCCAACCTGGCGCTCGACATCACCGGCGTGGTGAGGTCGCTCGGTGAACCGGACGCCGCCCTGGTCGGCCACGACATGGGTGGCTACCTGGCCTGGACGGCCGCCGTGATGCGCCCGAAACTGGTGCGCCGACTGGTCGTCTCCTCGATGCCCCACCCGCGGCGGTGGCGCTCCTCGATGCTCTCCGACTTCGGGCAGTCCCGGGCCGGCTCGTACATCTGGGGCTTCCAGCGGCCATGGGTGCCGGAGCGTCAGCTCGTCGCCGACGAGGCGGCCTTGGTGGCGCGGTTGATCAGCGACTGGGCGGGCCCGGGCAAGTCGGAGTTTCCCGACGAGACGACCCTGGGCGTCTACCGGAGCGCCATGTCCATCCCCTCGACGGCGCACTGCTCGATCGAGCCGTACCGCTGGATGGTGCGCTCGCTGGCGCGCCCGGACGGCATCCAGTTCAACCGGCGCATGAAACGGCCCGTTCGGGTACCGACGCTGCATCTGCACGGTTCACTCGATCCGGCGGTCCGCACCCGCAGCTCCGCCGGGTCCGGCGAGTACGTCGAGGCGCCCTACCGTTGGCGACTTTTCGACGGTCTGGGTCACTTCCCCCATGAGGAGGATCCGGCCGCGTTCTCGGCCGAACTCATCAACTGGCTCAAGGACTCCGAACCCGATCGCTGATTCCGTGGGCACGCACGTCCTACGAACAGCCACGTGCCTGACGCATAGGCCAATTGGCTGACGGATAGGCGGTTACGGACCATGAGGCACGGGCAGACGTCCGGGTATGGGCTGGACGCACGACTTCGGTGACGCAGCACGCAACCGTCGCTCGACCGCCACGGCGGTTCCGGGCATTCATGAGGGGGACGGCCTCCAGGGCCGGGTGCACGCTTTGCAGGTCATGCATGATCCTCGGGTCGGCATCTCACGCATCCTCCGCCGCCGGGCCCGCTGGGTCTCGGCGCGGCTTCGCCATCCCCGCAACTGACGCCCCCCGGGCCCGCAAGGGCCGCCCACGCCCCTCTTAGAGCGCGCACCCCTGGCTGTCGACCTGCTGGTTGGCGGTACGGCCCTGCGTGATGTCGTCGCGGATCTCGTCCGCCGTCAGCGCGTAGCCGGTGTCCGGGTCGTCGAGCGACTTCGCGAACACGACCCCGTACACCTTGCCCTCGGGAGTCAGCAGCGGGCCGCCGGAGTTGCCCTGGCGGACCGTGGTGTAGAGCGAGTACACATCGCGGCGGACCGTGCCCCGGTGGTAGATGTCGGGGCCGTTGGCGTCGATGCGGGCCCGGACGCGCGCGGAGCGTACGTCGTACGCGCCGTTCTCCGGGAAACCCGCGACAATGGCGCTGTCGCCCGTCTCCGCGTCGCTCTCGGTGTCGGCGAACTGCAGCGGCCTCACGTCGAGGTCCGGGACGTCGAGTACGGCGATGTCGCGCTGCCAGTCGTAGAGGACGACCTTCGCGTCGTACAGGCGTCCCTGGCCGCCGATCTGGACGGTCGGCTCGTCGACGCCGCCGACGACGTGGGCGTTGGTCATCACCCGGCGGTCGGAGAATACGAACCCCGTGCCTTCGAGGACCTTGCCGCAGCTCGGAGCCGTACCCACGACCTTCACGATGGACTGCTTGGCACGCGCGGCGACGGGGCTGCCGACCAGCGCCGGGTCGGGGGCCCTGACCTCGGTGATCGGTTCGTTGGCGAACGGGCTGAAGACCTGTGGAAAGCCGTTCTGCGCGAGGACCGACGAGAAGTCCGTGAACCAGGTGGACGCCTGGGGCGGCATGACCCGGGAGACGCCCAGCAGAACCGAGGAGCTACGGACCTCCTTGCCCAGCGTCGGCAGCGAGGTGCCCGCCAGGGCGGAGCCGATCAGCCAGGCGACCAGCAGCATGGCCACCACGTTGACCAGGGCGCCGCCGGTCGCGTCCAGGGCACGCGCGGGCGACCACGTGATGTGGCGGCGGAGTCTGTTCCCCAGATGGGTGGTGAATGCCTGGCCCACCGACGCGCACACGATCACGATGACGACCGCGACGACGGCTGCGGTGGAGGACACCTCCGAACCGTCCGTCATCTGGTCCCACAGGACCGGCAGTAGGTAGACGGCGACGAGACCGCCGCCCAGGAACCCGATCACCGACAGAATGCCGACGACGAACCCCTGGCGGTAGCCGATGACCGCGAACCACACGGCACCGGCCAGCAGCAGGATGTCCAGCACGTTCACCGTCTATAGCCTCGCAGATTCGTCACCGGGCCCGTACGTCTCCGTGGTCCGGGCGGGCCCGGAGCGGCGGAACACGGAAGTCAGCCTGTCATGCGCGCCAGTCGAGCGGCACCTGCCTGGCCCTGTCCCACGGGCGTTCCCAGCCCGCGAAGTGCAGAATCCGATCGATCACCCCGGCCGTGAACCCCCAGACGAGTGCCGATTCGACCAGGAATGCCGGGCCCCGATGGCCGCTGGGGTGAACGGCCGTAGCCCGGTTGGCGGGATCCGTGAGATCCACCACGGGGACCGTGAAGACCCGCGCCGTCTCCCCGGGGTCGACGACGGAGACCGGACTGGGCGTACGCCACCAACCGAGGACGGGTGTCACCACGAAGCTGCTCACCGGGATATAGAGCCGGGGCAGCACGCCGAAGATCTGCACTCCACGCGGATCGAGGCCGGTCTCCTCCTCGGCCTCCCGCAGAGCGGCCCTCAGCGGCCCGGTCGTCGCCTGGTCGCCGTCCTCCGGGTCGAGCGAGCCGCCGGGGAAGGACGGCTGCCCCGGATGGGAACGCAGGCTTCCGGCTCGTTCCATCAGGAGGAGTTCGGGGCCGCGCGCGCCCTCGCCGAACAGGACGAGCACGGCGGACTGACGCCCAGCGCCGCTCTCGGGCGGCAGGAAACGGCTGAGCTGCTGCGGCCGTACGGTCCGCGCGGCGCGGGCGACAGGGTCGAGCCATTCCGGCAGCCCTTCGGCCGAGACGTTGACCGGGAGGCCGGCGCCGGTCGCGTCGGCCGTCACGACGTCCGTACGGCCGCCGCGCGCGCCGCCGCACTGTTCCGCCCCGTGGCGTTCCGCAGCAGCGCGTTCCCTGCTGCCGTACTGCTCCTTGGCATGCTGCTCCGTGCCGGATTCATGCGTCTTCATGGGCACCCCTCCGTCTCACAACGCCTGTCGTCCCACGATTCGTTCCGCAGCGGCGGTCCGCGTCAGTCGGCGCCCAGGGGAGGTGCCGGGCTCCCCGGGTAGTCCGACGGCGGGTTCAGCCGCTGGCCCGGCCGGCCGCCCATCTCGTACTTCAGGAGCTTGCGGGCCTTCTCCGGGTCCGTCTCGCCCTCACCGTACGAAGGACACAGCGGGGCGATCGGGCAGGCGCCGCAGGCGGGCTTGCGGGCATGGCAGACGCGGCGTCCGTGGAAGATGACGCGGTGCGAGAGCATGGTCCACTCGCTCTTGGGGAAGATCGCCGCGATCTCCGCCTCGACCTTCTCGGGGTCCTCCTGCTCGGTCCACTTCCACCGCCGGACCAGTCGGCCGAAGTGGGTGTCGACAGTGATTCCAGGGACGCCGAAGGCGTTGCCGAGAACGACATTGGCCGTCTTGCGGCCGACACCCGGCAGCTTGACGAGATCCGCGAGCCGTCCCGGCACCTCGCCGCCGAAGTCGTCCCGGAGCGCGGCGGACAGGCCCAGCAGCGACTTCGCCTTTGCCCGGAAGAAACCGGTCGGCCGAATGAGCTCTTCCACTTCCTCCGGAACGGCGGCGGCCATGTCCTCGGGAGTGGGATAGGCGGCGAAGAGGGCGGGAGTGGTCTGGTTGACCCTCAGGTCGGTGGTCTGAGCGGAGAGAACCGTGGCCACGAGCAGTTCGAACGGATTCCGGAAGTCCAGCTCCGGGTGGGCGTACGGGTAGACCTCGGCGAGCTCGCGGTTGATCCGGCGGGCACGGCGGACCATGGCCAGGTGCGACTCCGGCCGCCCCGGCTTCTTCTTCGGCGCTCCGGCCACGGACTCCCGGCTCTCCGTGGTGCCGGTCCCGGCCGCCTCGGCCGTATCCGGCTTCGCTCTCCTGGCCGATCCGGAGCCGGCGAGCCCGGCGGGTCGGCCCTTCGCCGTCCCGGGCCTGCTCTCCGCCGTCTTCTTCAGGTTCTCCCGGCCACCCGCACCCTGTTCGCCCACAGCGGAATCACGGCCCTCCGACACCCCATCAGCCCCCTTGGCCTGCGCTCTCACCGGCATTCTGGACACCCGGCCAGCCTAGAGCCCGCCACTGACATTCGCCCCGGTCACCGATGATCCGCCCCCAATCGGCCCCCTGCCGTACCCCTCGGCACGCGCGTGCGTCAAACTGGTTTGTGATTGATCGCACTGTTTTACCGTCCGGCATGATGGGGACCACGGTTCCCTGAACAGGCCGACAAGGAGAGAACTCGTGGACGACGTTCTGCGGCGCGCCCCGCTTTTCGCGGCGCTCGATGACGAGCAGGCCGCGGAGCTCCGCGCCTCGATGAGTGAGGTGACCCTCGCGCGCGGCGACGCGCTGTTCCACGAGGGTGACCCTGGCGACCGCCTCTATGTGGTCACCGAGGGCAAGGTGAAGCTCCACCGCACCTCCCCCGACGGTCGCGAGAACATGCTGGCGGTACTCGGCCCCGGCGAGCTGATCGGCGAGCTCTCGCTCTTCGACCCGGGCCCGCGCACCGCCACCGCCACCGCGCTGACCGAGGTCAAACTCCTCGGCCTCGGCCACGGCGACCTGCAGCCCTGGCTCAACGCACGCCCCGAGGTGGCCACGGCCCTCCTGCGTGCCGTCGCCCGGCGTCTGCGCAAGACCAACGACCAGATGTCCGACCTGGTCTTCTCCGATGTGCCCGGCCGTGTCGCCCGCGCCCTCCTGGACCTGTCCCGCCGCTTCGGCGTCCAGTCCGAGGAAGGCATCCACGTGGTGCACGACCTGACGCAGGAGGAGCTGGCCCAGCTGGTCGGCGCCTCCCGCGAGACGGTCAACAAGGCCCTCGCCGACTTCGCCGGCCGCGGCTGGCTGCGGCTGGAGGCCCGCGCGGTGATCCTCCTGGACGTGGAGCGGCTGGCCAAGCGCTCGCGCTGACCCGGCACCGTACGCCATGTGTGAGGGGTCCTGCCGGTACCGGCAGGGCCCCTCACACATGCGCCGTCAGATCAGCCCGTGATCGGCCAGGTACTCCAGCTGCGCCCGCACCGACAGCTCGGCCGCCGGCCACAGCGAACGGTCCACGTCCGCGTAGACATGGGCCACCACCTCGGACGAGGTCCGGTAGCCGGATTCCACCGCCGTCTCCACCTGGGCCAGCCGGTGCGCACGGTGGGCCAGATAGAACTCGACCGCGCCCTGGGCGTCCTCAAGCACCGGGCCGTGCCCGGGCAGCACCGTGTGAACCCCGTCGTCGACCGTCAGCGAACGCAGCCGCCGCAGCGAGTCGAGGTAGTCCCCCAGCCGCCCGTCCGGGTGCGCCACCAGCGTCGTCCCACGTCCGAGGACCGTGTCCCCCGTCAGCACCGCCCGGTCGGCCGGCAGGTGGAACGACAGCGAGTCCGCCGTGTGACCCGGCGTCGGCACCACGTACATCTCAAGGCCGCCGGTCGTGATCACATCACCCGTGCCGAGCCCCTCGTCGCCGAGCCGCATCCGCGGGTCGAGCGCCCGCACCTTCGTACGGGTCAGCTCCGCGAACCGTGCCGCCCCCTCCGCGTGGTCGGGGTGGCCGTGGGTGAGGAGGGTCAGCGCGATCCGGCGGCCCGCCCGCTCGGCGGTGTCGATGACGGCGCGCAGATGGGTGTCGTCCAGCGGGCCCGGGTCGATGACCACCGCCAGGTCGGAATCGGGCTCGGCGACGATCCACGTGTTGGTGCCGTCCAGCGTCATCGCCGAAGGGTTGGGCGCCAGGACGTTGACCGTACGGGTCGTGGCGGGACCGGACAGCACACCGCCGCGCGGCTGTCCGGGCAGTGCCCCGGCGTCGCTCATGCCGCACCGCCTTCCGTGGCGTCCGTTTTCCGCCCGCTGCGCGTTTCATCCGTAACGGCCGTGGAAACGCGCTTGGTGAACTCCTCGTGCCCGGGCCAGCTCAGCACCAGCTCGTCACCGTCCAAACGGGCCTGCGCGAGTACGGGGGTCAGGTCCTGGTCCGATGCCGCCTCCAGCACCTGCGCCGCGGTGGCGTACGGCCGGAGCGTCCGTAGCGTCGCCACGGTCGGCGGCATCATCAGCAGCTCGCCCCGGTCGTATCCGTCGGCCGCGTCGCCCGGCGTGATCCACACCGTGCGATCAGCCTCCGTGGAGGCGTTCCGGGTGCGCTGGCCCGTGGGGAGCGCGGCGGCGAAGAACCACGTGTCGTAGCGGCGCGGTTCGAACTCGGGCGTGATCCAGCGTGCCCACGCGCCGAGCAGATCCGAGCGCAGCACCAGGCCTCGCTGTTCCAGGAACGCGGCGAACGACAGCTCCCGGGCCACCAGTGCCGCGCGATCGGCCTCCCAGTCGTCGCCCGTGGTGTCGTTGACGACGGTGTCCGTCGTCGGCCCGGCGAGCAGCACCCCGGCCTCCTCGTACGTCTCGCGGACGGCCGCGCAGACGATCGCCTGCGCCTCGGCCGACGTGCCCACACCCAGCCGGTGCGCCCAGGTCTCCAGCGTGGGTCCGGCCCAGCCGACGAGCCGGTCGTCGTCGCGCGGGTCGACACCGCCACCCGGATAGGCGTACGCGCCTCCGGCGAAGGCCATCGAGGTGCGCCGGCGCAGCATGTGGACGACGGGCGCGCCCCCGGTGCCGGTGGCGTCGTCCCGCAGCAGCATCACGGTGGCCGCCCGCCGGGGCACGGCGGGCCTCAGCTCGCCTGCCGCGAGGGCCCTGATCCGACCAGGCCATTCCGGGGGGTACCACTGACCATTGGACATGGCCGGAGGCTATCCGGAACCGGGACGATGTTCGAGGGTCCCCCGGTCCGTACATGCCCTGTACACAAATGCCCTCCGCCCCCGGACACGGATGATCCCGCCCGGTCGTGACGACCGGACGGGATCAGGGTCTGGAGGAGGCGGGTCAGGCTCCGGTCAGCTCGACCTGGATCTCGACCTCGACCGGCGCGTCCAGCGGCAGCACCGCGACGCCCACGGCGCTGCGGGCATGGACACCCCTGTCGCCGAGGACCTCGCCCAGCAGCTCGCTCGCGCCGTTGATCACGCCGGGCTGGCCGGTGAAGTCGGTGGCCGACGCGACGAAGCCGACGACCTTCACGACCCGTGCGATCCGGTCCAGGTCGCCCGCGACCGACTTCACGGCGGCGAGGGCGTTCAGTGCGCAGGTCTTCGCCAGCTCCTTGGCCTCGTCGGGCGTGACCTCGGCGCCGACCTTGCCGGTCACGGCGAGCTTGCCGTCCACCATGGGCAGCTGGCCGGAGGTGTACACGTACACCCCGGACTGCACGGCCGGCTGGTACGAGGCCAGCGGCGGCACGACGGCCGGCAGGGGCAGCCCGAGCTCGGCGAGCTTCGCCTCGACGGTGCCCGCCACTACTGCTTCTCCCGCTTCAGGTACGCCACGAGCTGCTCGGGGTTGTTCGGGCCGGGAACGACCTGGACCAGCTCCCAGCCGTCCTCGCCCCAGGTGTCCAGAATCTGCTTGGTCGCGTGCACGAGAAGGGGCACGGTCGCGTATTCCCACTTGGTCATGGCCCGACTGTAATGCCTGCACAATCCGGGGCACGCGCAGCCTCGTGCGTAGCCTGCGGTGCGACTGGTTAGGCTCGAATACGTGAGCAGGTTCCAGGTCGTCAGCGGCAAGGGTGGTACCGGTAAGACCACGGTCGCCGCCGCCCTCGCGCTCGCCCTCGCGACCGAGGGCAGACGCACCCTCCTCGTGGAGGTCGAGGGCAGACAGGGCATCGCCCAGCTCTTCGAGGCGGAGGCCCTCCCCTATGAGGAGCGCAGGATCGCCGTCGCCCCGGGCGGCGGCGAGGTCTACGCGCTCGCGATCGACGCGGAGCTGGCGCTCCTCGACTACCTCCAGATGTTCTACAAGCTCGGCAGCGCGGGCCGGGCGCTCAAGAAGCTCGGTGCGATCGACTTCGCCACCACGATCGCGCCCGGCGTGCGGGACGTCCTGCTGACGGGCAAGGCATGCGAGGCCGTCCGCCGCAAGGACCGGCAGAACCGGTTCGTCTACGACTACGTGATCATGGATGCCCCGCCGACCGGCCGCATCACGCGCTTCCTCAACGTGAACGACGAGGTGGCGGGGCTCGCCCGGATCGGCCCGATACACAATCAGGCGCAGGCCGTGATGAGGGTGCTGAAGTCCCCGGAGACGGCGGTGCACCTGGTGACCCTGCTGGAGGAGATGCCGGTGCAGGAAACGGCGGACGGCATCGCTGAGCTGCGCGCCGCCGAACTGCCGGTGGGCCGGGTCATCGTGAACATGGTGCGCCCGCATCTGCTGGACGGGGAGGCGTTGCGCACCGCCGCGGGCGGCCGGCGCAAGGAGATCGCCAAGACGCTGACGCGGGCGGGCGTGACCGGCGCGGCCGGGCTCGTGCGCCCCTTGGTCGAGCAGGCCGCCGAACACACCCAGCGGGTCACCCTGGAACGTGGGCAGCGCACCGTACTGGCCGGCCTCGGCCTGCCGGGGTACGAGCTTCCGCTGCTCGGCGAGGGGGTGGACCGGTCCGGGCTCGACGAGTTGGCGGCTGCACTCCGCGAACAGGGCGCGGGTCAAGGGGAGTCCGGACGAGGGGCGGGTTCATGACAGCGCGTGCGAAGGCGGGGGCGGACGGCGGTGTGCGTACGGAAGCCGGTGCGGCGGCTCCCGTGCCGGCGCTGGACACCGACGCCCTGATCGACGACCCGGACATCCGGATCATCGTCTGCTGCGGTTCCGGTGGCGTCGGCAAGACGACGACCGCCGCGGCGCTCGGGGTGCGGGCGGCGGAGCGCGGCCGCAAGGTCGTCGTTCTCACCATCGACCCGGCCCGCCGGCTCGCCCAGTCCATGGGCATCGACTCGCTGGACAACGTCCCGCGCCGGGTGGAGGGCATCGAGGGCGAGGGCGCCGGTGAGCTGCACGCCATGATGCTCGACATGAAGCGGACCTTCGACGAGATCGTCGAGGCGCACGCCGACGGCGAGCGGGCCCGCGCGATTCTGGAGAATCCCTTCTACCAGTCCCTGTCGGCCGGATTCGCGGGCACGCAGGAGTACATGGCGATGGAGAAGCTCGGCCAGCTCCGGGCGCGCGACGAGTGGGACCTGATCGTTGTCGACACCCCCCCGTCACGGTCCGCCCTGGATTTCCTGGACGCCCCGAAGCGTTTGGGCTCGTTCCTGGACGGAAAGTTCATCAAGCTGCTGATGGCTCCGGCGAAAATGGGCGGTCGCGCGGGGATGAAGTTCCTCAACGTGGGCATGTCGATGATGACCGGAACGCTGGGCAAGCTGCTCGGCGGTCAGTTCCTGCGGGACGTACAGACCTTCGTCGCCGCGATGGACACCATGTTCGGCGGATTCCGTACCCGGGCCGATGCCACGTACAAACTGCTTCAGGCGCCCGGTACGGCGTTTCTCGTCGTCGCGACACCGGAGCGGGACGCGCTGCGCGAAGCGGCGTACTTCGTGGAACGCCTGGCCGCGGAGGACATGCCGCTGGCGGGGCTGGTGCTCAACCGGGTCCATGGCAGTGATGCCGCCCGGCTCTCCGCCGAGCAGGCTCTGGCCGCCGCAGAAAATCTTGAAACCGACGGCATTGTGGATCAGATGGCCGGGAAGGCTGGACTTCGTGAGCCCGCCGACTCCCCCGCGGCCGGGTACGCACCCACCACGGACACCACCGGAACCGCCCCTCCCGAGGCCGAGGCGGACCGCGAACCCCGATCCGACAGCACCACAGCCGTCACAACCGAAGAGCTGACTGCGGGCCTGCTCCGTCTTCATGCCGAGCGGATGCAGATGGTCGCGCGCGAACAGGACACACGCGACCGCTTCACCACGCTGCACCCCGAGGTGGCCGTGACCGCCGTGGCCGCGCTGCCCGGAGATGTCCATGACCTCTCGGGCCTACGAGCCATCGGGGACCGGCTCGCGACCGGTTCCGCACCGGCCGGAGCTGCCTAGCCCCTCGTATTTCGTAAGCCGTACACGCCACCGGCCCTATCCCACGGCGGCGAACGTCTCCTGCAGCTCGTCGTCCTCCAGCCCGATCGCCACGGGCAGGATGCCCGAGGACCGCTCGTACTCACTGCGGGCGGTCTCCAGCAGTCGGCGCCAGGACGTCACGGTCGGCCGTCTGCGCAGCAGCGCGCGGCGCTCCCGCTCGGTCATCCCGCCCCACACGCCGAATTCGACGCGGTTGTCCAGCGCGTCGGCCAGGCACTCGGTCCGCACCGGGCAACCGGTGCACACCGCCTTGGCCCTGTTCTGCGCTGCCCCTTGTACGAACAGTTCATCCGGATCGGTAGTGCGGCAGGCTGCCTGCGCACTCCAGTCGGTTACCCAGCCCATCCCGGCGCCGTCCTCTCCCGAATCGAGGCTCCCCCACGGCGGCAGCGGCATATTCACCGCTGCCAGTTGAGGACGTTACGGAAGGTGGCGACAGCACAACACCCCCTTCGGGCCCAATCTTGAATGGCCCGAACGGACTATGCGTATGCGGCAGATCACCCAGGGGAGTGAGGTGAAGACATGCGGAACTATCCCGTCAAAATCGGGACAGCCCACCAGAACTAGAACGGACGTTCGGTGACACACGGGGCGAATTCGGGAGCGCCGCGTGAGTGGCCGGATCGTGCACAGGGGTTGATACGGAACCGGACTGCTGTGACAGTTGAGAGCAGCTTAGGCCAAGGCATATCCGTGTGTCCGGCGAATGGGAACGTAGCCGCCTCGCGTCGCCATGCCGGCAGGTCCGGCCGCTGCGGCACGGCGCACGCGCCGCCCGTGAAGGTCACGGTCCGGTACGGGAACGCTCCGAGGGCCACCCGGTCCTACGGAACGCTCATATCTACGGATTAGGCTGCCTCCATGCCAAAGAAGCGCTCGGGCGGGGGTCTCACCACGACCCAGCAGGCCGCCAAGTTCCTCGGTGTCGCCGCACTCTCGGGAGTCGTCCTGGCGGGCATCGCGCTGCCGGCCGCCGGAGCGCTGGGGCTCGCCGCCAAGGGAACGGTCGACGGGTTCGACGAGATCCCCGCCAATCTGAAAACTCCGCCGCTGAGCCAGCGCACCAAGATCCTGGACAACCAGGGCGGCCTGATCGCCACGGTCTACTCGCGCGACCGCACGGTGGTCCCGCTGACGAGCATCTCCCCGTACATGCAGAACGCGATCATCGCGATCGAGGACGCCCGCTTCTACGAGCACGGCGCGGTCGACCTCAAGGGCATCCTGCGCGCGCTGAACCGCAACGTGCAGGCGGGCGGGACCGCGGAAGGCGCGTCGACCCTCACCCAGCAGTACGTGAAGAACGTCTTCGTCGAGGAGGCCGGCGACGACCCGGCCAAGGTCGCCGAGGCCACCCAGCAGACGCTGGGCCGCAAGGTCCAGGAGTTGAAGTACGCGATCCAGGTCGAGGAAGAACTCGGCAAGAAGAAGATCCTGGAGAACTACCTCAACATCACCTTCTTCGGGCAGCAGGCATACGGCGTAGAGGCGGCTTCTCAGCGCTACTTCTCCAAGTCCGCGAAGGACCTGAAGGTGGAGGAGGCGGCGCTGCTGGCCGGGATCGTGCAGTCACCCAGCCGTTACGACCCCATCAACGACACGGAGGAAGCGACCAAGCGCCGCAACACCGTGCTCCAGCGGATGGCCGACATCGGCAAGATCTCGCAGGAAGAGGCGGACAAGGCCAAGGAGACCCCGATCAGGCTGAAGGTCAAGCGGCCGCAGAACGGCTGCATCACCGCCGTCAGCGGCGCGGGGTTCTTCTGCGACTACGTCTCGAAGATCGTCAAGAACGACCCGGCCTTCGGCAAGACCGCGAAGGACCGCGCCAAGCTCTGGGCGACCGGCGGTCTGACCATCAAGACGACCCTGGACCCCAGGTCGCAGGCCGCGTCCAACGAGGCCGCCGTCTCCCGGGTCAACAAGGACGACAAGGTCGCGGACGCGGTCGTCCAGGTCCAGCCCGGCACCGGACGGATCCTGGCGATGGCCCAGTCCCGGCCGTACGGGCTCGACCCCGCCAAGCACCAGACCATGCTGAACCTCTCCGTCGACCACGCGATGGGCGGCAGCTACGCCGGCTTCCAGGTCGGGTCCACGTTCAAGCCGATCACCGCGGCGGCGGCGCTGGAGAAGGGCATCAGCCCGGCTCAGAGCTTCGACACCCCTTCTTCGATCAGCTTCCCCGCCGATGCCTTCCGCACCTGCGAGGGCGCACCCACGGACGACAAACCGTGGGAGGTGGAGAACGAGACGGAGGAGGAGAAGGGCATGTTCGACATGACCAGCGCGCTGGGCAAGTCGATCAACACCTACTTCGCGAAACTGGAACAGAAGACCGGCCTCTGCGAGACGCTCGCGATGGCGAAGAAGGTCGGCTACGAACGCGGCGACAACAAGCCGCTGTGGCAGGTCGCCAACACCACGCTGGGGGGGCAGGAGTCCACCCCACTGGCCATGGCCTCGGTGTACGCGACCTTCGCCAACCGCGGCACGTACTGCACGCCGGTCGCGCTCCTCTCGGTCACCAAGCCTGACGGCAAGCCGATCGACGTGCCGAAGTCACAGTGCAACCGTGCGATGAGCGAGCACACGGCCGACACGATCAACCAGATGCTCAAGGGCGTCGTCGAGGACGGCACCGGCACGCAGGCCGGCCTCAGCGACCGGGACAACGCGGGCAAGACCGGTACCACGGACGAGCGCAAGAACGCCTGGTTCGTCGGCTACACGCCGAACCTGTCCACAGCGGTCTGGGTCGGCAGCGACGGCGCCCACCAGAACAAGATGACCGACATCGTCATCGGCGGCCAGTACTACGACAAGGTCTGCGGTGGCTGCCTCCCCGGTCCCATCTGGAAGACGGCGATGACCGGCTCCCTCAGCTCCTCCGAGACACCGTCCTTCAACCCGGTCGACGTACCGCGGGCGAAGCCGAAGGAGGACAAGGAGGACAAGGACCGGGACAAGAAGAAGCCGGGCGACGACAACAAGCCCGGCGACGACACCCCGTTCCCCGGCATCAGCGTCCCGCCGGACATCCTCGGCGGGAACAACGGCCACGGCCGCGGCCAGAACGACGGCGGCACGAACGGCCCCTGAGCAGTCACTGCACGTACGAGGGCGGGGCGCCCCGAGCAATCGGGGGCGCCCCGCCCTCGTGTGTACGCGGGTGGCCCGGCTTCGGCCGACTGCTGGGCTCGCCCGGCCTCGGCCGGCTCCGCTCAGCCCGCGAGGAGCTTCTTCACCGTGGCGGCCACCCGGCCACCGTCGGCCCGGCCCGCGACCTTCGGGTTGACGATCTTCATGACGGCGCCCATCGCGCGCGGCCCCTCGGCCCCGGTGGCCTTCGCCTCGTCGACGGCGGAGGCCACGATCGCGGTCAGCTCCTCGTCGCTCAACTGCTGCGGGAGGTACGCATCAAGGATCTCGCCCTCCTTCTTCTCCCGCTCGGCCTGCTCGGTCCGGCCGCCCTTGGCGAAGGCGTCGGCAGCCTCACGGCGCTTCTTGGCCTCCTTGGCGATCACCTTCTGCACCTCGTCGTCGGAGAGTTCGCGGGCGGTCTTGCCGCCGACCTCCTCCTTGGTGATCGCGGTGAGGGTCAGCCGGAGCGTGGACGAGGTCAGCTCGTCGCGCGCCTTCATGGCCGTGGTGAGGTCTTCCTTGAGCTTGGACTTGAGCGTGGTCATGGGGTGATTGTGGCAGGTGCGGGGCGCCCGGCGCCCGCCTGTTTTCCTGCGGGTGCGCGTCGTCTGCGACGATGGGCGCATGCGCGCACGCTACGGAGTACCCCTGAAAATCACGGCGGTCACCGCCGCGGCCGGCGCCGCCGGTCTCGCCTACGCGGCAGGCTTCGAGGTCCGCTCGTTCCGCCTGCGCAGGGTCACGGTCCCGGTGCTCCCGCGAGGGGCACGTCCGTTGCGGGTCCTGCAGATCTCCGACGTCCACATGGTCAGCGGGCAGCGCAAGAAGCGCGCCTGGCTTCAGTCGCTGGCCGGCCTGCGCCCCGACTTCGTCGTGAACACCGGGGACAACCTCTCCGATCCCGAGGCCGTACCGGAGCTGCTGGACGCGCTCGGCCCGCTGATGGAGTTCCCGGGCGTGTACGTGTTCGGCTCCAACGACTACTACGGCCCCAAGCTCCGCAACCCGGTCCGCTATCTCTTCGAGAAGGCGTCGGGTCGGCACGGCCTCAACGGCAACGCCCCGGCGGTCGGTGTCGTCCACAACCCGTGGGAGCCGATGCGCGACGGCTTCGACGAGGCGGGCTGGCTCAACCTGTCCAACACCCGCGGTCGCCTCAAGGTAGACGGCCTCGAGCTGGCCTTCACAGGCCTGGACGACCCGCACATCAAGCGTGACCGCTACGCCGAGGTCGCCGGCGGCCCCGAGACGGACGCCGACCTCTCGATCGGCGTGGTCCACGCCCCGTACCTGCGCTCCCTCGACGCGTTCACCACGGACGGTTACCCCTTGATCCTCGCCGGTCACACCCACGGCGGCCAGGTCTGCATCCCCTTCTACGGTGCCCTGGTCACCAACTGCGACCTGGACACGGACCGCGTCAAGGGCCTCTCCGCCCACTCCTCCGGCGGCAACCGGGCCTACCTCCACGTCTCGGCAGGCTGTGGCACCAGCCGCTACGCCCCGGTCCGTGTGGCCTGCCCCCCGGAGGCGACCCTGCTCACCCTGACGCCCCGGGACCTCTGACGGGGCCGCCCCCTCCGATCACGGCAAAACCGGATTTCGTCTCCGGGCGCCGGTGGGCTAGAGTTGTCGATGTCGCCGGGAGACCGGTGGCGATCGGGGTGTAGCGCAGCTTGGCAGCGCGCTTCGTTCGGGACGAAGAGGTCGTGGGTTCAAATCCCGCCACCCCGACAGCCGCAAGAGCAGGTCAGGGGCCTGATCCGAGAAATCGGATCAGGCCCCTGAGTGGTTTCCGGGACTCTCGCGCCGCTGCTACCCGTGATGGTGTTGCCCTCGACCCGGTTGCCGACGCCGGCGACCCGGCGGGCAGGTCAGTCCGGCGGGAAGCCCCCTGGGCCGAGGGGAACCCGACCGTGTTCGCGGTGGGTGACTCCTTCAAGTGCACCGGAGTCGTGACAGGTGTGTCCGCGGGCCGGTTCCACACCGGCAACGCCACGGTGGACGCGGCCGCTCACCTGGACCGGACTCGACTCCGGCTCCTACTGCCTCAGTCGGGTGGGAAGGCCGCGGCGCGTCCGGCCCCGGTCAGTCCCGTCGGATGTGCTGGAGTTCGATGTGGCGCCGGGTGAGCGGCAGGGAGGCCAGGGCGGCGGCGAGCAGGATTCCTGCCGTGCAGACCACGAGGAGCGGGAGCCCGTCGCCGTCCCAGTGGACGGTTCCGCCACCGGTGATCAGGTAGCTGGATTCGGCGAGACGGCCGGCGACCAGGGCCCCCACGAGGCCGACGACGAGCGGGAGCATGACCTGGATGCACTGAGCCGCGCGAACGGTCAGAGGACGAGCGCCCAGGAGGTTCAGCATCGCGAGGCGGCCTCGGCGTTCCATGGCCCGGTCCGCGGCGGACACGGCGAAGGCGGCGACTCCGATGACCAGACCGAGGACCATTCCGGCCGCGAGGAGACTCTTGACCACGGTGATCTGCTGCAATGCCTCCACGTTGACACCCACGGCCTCGACCTCGGCGGTGGGCGCGAGGGCTCCGACGCCGTCGAGCACCTTGCGTACGGTGTCCGGATCGGAACTCGACATCAGGACGAACCGGCCCTCCGCGGGCCGCTGTCCGGCGGGGAGCGCGGAGGGCGGGATGAGCACGTCCGCGCCGACGAAGACCGAGGGCTGATGCGCCCGGATGACGAGGGGGTCGCGGGGCAGCGTCACGTGGAACTTATCCCCGCCGGTCCCTCGTCCGCCGGTTGCGTTTAGCAGGAACGGGTAGGTATGGCCGGGCCGGACATCGGGGTCCTCGGCCACGTCGGAATCGGTGAGGCGCTGGATCCTGCCGTCCACACAGCCGCGAGGTGGTACCGCGGTGAACGCCGCGAGCTGGTCGCAGCCGGCGACCACGGCGGTGATGCGGGGCGAGGCGAAATCTGCCTCCGGAGTCCAGGAGTCCATGACGACGGCCTGCCCCTTCGCGCCCTCGACCTGGCGCATACGGGCGCGTTGGCCCTCCGTCAGGTCGCTGAGGGGGAGGGCGTACTCCTGGGTGGGGGAGGTGGGCCGGCTGATGTGGGCAAGCTCGACGAGGAGACCCTGGGCGAGGGAGGCCGCGTAGACAAGGAGGACCAGGCCGGTGACCACCCGCAGGGAGCTGCCGGGTTCGACCTCGTTGCGGCGCATGGCGAGTGCCAGGGGAAGCGACTGGGTGGTGCCGGCGAGCCGGTGGGCGAGCCAGGCCGTGACCGGCGCGAGTGCCAGGACGAGACCGGCTCCCGTCAGCAGGACGCCGAGGGGAACGAGCACCGCGTTGGCCGGTCCTTCGGACGGGTCGTGGCCGAGGACTCCGAGGACGCAGTAACCGCAGATGACGCCCAGCCCCGGCAGGAGAAGCAGCATCCCGTACTTCCTGGGGGGACGTGGCCGGGCGCCCCGCCGCACCTGGAGCGGGCGTAGTGCGGCCTCACGGGCGCGGCGGCGTCCGACGAGCCAGGCCAGGCCGGGGCAGCCGATCAGACAGATGGCAAGGACGGTGGCGGTGGGTCGCCCGTCGGACGGATACCACTGGAGCCCCGGCAGGCCGACCTCCGCGAAGACCTCGTTGGCCAGCGCGTACACGCCGACGCCGAGCCCCGCGCCGAGCAGGGCGGCGGCCCCCGTCTCCACGGCGTTGACCCGCAGGGTGCCCTTCACGCTGAGACCGAGCAGACGCAGCGCGGCCAGCCGACGCGCCCGGGCCTCGGCGGAGAGCCTGGCACAGACGGACAGGAACACGGCCAGGGGCAGCAGGACGAGGCAGGCGAGGGCGAAGCGCAGGATGTCCAGGGTCGACGAGTCCACAGCCGGGGTCGGTGGCCAGGACGAACCGAAGCCTGCCAGGGGCCGCGCGGAGGAAGGCATGTGCCCGGGAGCGCGGCCGATGTACGCGTACAGCTCGTCGGGACCGGTGAGCCCTTCGGGGCCGATCGTGCCGGAGATCCGGCCGGGGAGTAGACCGGCGAGGCCGGGTTGTCCGGCCAGGAGCTCGCGCAGCCGCGGCGATACGAGCACCTCGCCGGTCTTCGGCAGGTGATCGATGCCGGGCGGACGGGGAAGCTCGGCTCCGGCTCGGTGCCCGACGAATACCCGGGTGAACGGCTGTGAGCCGTAAGGGTCCTGGCGTGTCAGGAAGACGGTGTCCTCGGCCGACCGGGCATGCAGGACACCGGTCACCGGCTGCGGTTCGCGCGCGGCGGCCCGGCTGTCGTGCGCCGAGAGGATCGCGGGGATGGTCAGGACGGCGGCAAGACAGGAGACGCCCATCGCGCAGCCCAGGGCCATCAGGAGAAAGCACATCAGGCCGGTCCGGCCGGTTCCGCGCAGAAGCCGCAGCCCGATCAGAAGGGTGGGTGCGGGGCGCACGCTCACAGCACTGCCCGCCTGGTCAGGGCACCATCGGCCATCGTGTACCGGGTGTCCGCGCGGGCGGCCACAGCGGCATCGTGCGTCACCATGATCACAGCCGTGCCCTGAGACCGCGCGAGGCCCAGGAACTCTTCCAGCACCGCATCGGCGTTGGCACTGTCGAGGGCACCGGTCGGCTCGTCCGCGAAGACCACGGCGGGCCGGTGGACGAGCGCCCGTGCCACCGCGACCCGTTGGCTCTGGCCTCCCGAGATCTGCGACGTCCTGCGCTGCCGCAGCTCCGCAAGGCCCAGCCGTCCGAGGACCTCCCCCGCCGCCTCATGCGCCGCCGCCTTGCGCCGGCCTGCCAGACGCAGCGGAAGCGCGGCGTTCTCCTCGACGGTCAACTCCGGTAGCAGTTCGCCGTACTGGAAGACGAAGCCGAACCGTTCCCGGCGCACCGTGCTCAGCTCGTTGTCATCAAGACTCGCCAGCCGCACTCCGTCGAAGGAGACGTCACCGCGAGTGGGCGCCACGACTCCGGCAAGGCAGTGGAGAAGCGAGGACTTCCCCGACCCGCTGCTGCCCATGATCGCGCAGACCTCACCTGCGCCCAGGGCGAAGTCCACTCCGCACACGGCGCGTTGGGAGCCGTAGACCAGCTCCACGTCCGTGGCGCGAAGGATGGCGTCCATGATGAGCGGCACCTCTCGTTCTCTGGCAGTCCTTGGTCCGGAGGGGGCGTGGAGGCCGGACAACGCCCCATCGGCGCCGTCGCGGTGTTGGGGCGGTTACCTCTTGTAGTGCTTGGTGACCGAGCAGTTGTCCGGGTGGATCGAGCCTCTGTCGCGGCACATGCGAACCCATGCCTCCTTGGTGAGCCGTGCCGCCCCGTCATAGACGACCTTGTTGAATGGGACCGCTCTGCCCTGCTTGCCGTTGAAGCGATTCCAGCTGTAACCCTCCACTTTGGTCAGTGCGTAAATGTTGTGGCCATCGCTCTTCGCCGTGTCGGACAGGCTCCCCCTGATATGGAAGCCACCGTGGTTCCGACCCCGGGACTCCCACTTGTAGGAGCCACCGACAAACGCGGCACCATCGGTCCTCAGTTCAGGGACGCGATGCCAGGCTCCGGCAAACGCTGTTCCCATGCCGCCGACGAACAAGGCCGTGGCGATGGCTGCCGTGGTCAGATTTCGCACGCTTCCTCCAGGCATGACACCTTTATCGATAACTCAGAGTAGTCACGCAACCTCGCGATGAGCGCTCCGAGGGCCCCACTTCCCCCTATCTGGTGAATCCGGAAAATTTGGTGACGCTCAATCACCCCCCAGGGGGGCGCCTCGCATCCAGGCGCTGTCAACCCCCGCGACGCGATGAGCCATTCGCTGCAGAACCTTCATCTCGGGGGGATTTGCAGGTTTATCCACGCGGGGAGCCATAACTCCCGACCGATCATTCGGGCAATTCCGGCGGATTCTCGCAGAGTCGTTACCCACTGGTACCAAGAGCTGCTACAACAGGGACGCTCACTCAACCCCCCACCCCCACTTCGGAGGGCTGACAGCCATGTCAGTACGGAGATTACGAGCGTCCGCATCCACTCTGCTCCTCGTCGCCACTGCCGCTCTGGGTCTGGCCCAGCCGGCTTCGGCGTCCGCCTCGGCCGCCGCCGGCGGGTACGTCGCCCTGGGCGATTCCTACTCGTCCGGCGTCGGCGCGGGAAGCTATCTGTCCGACAGCGGTGACTGCCGCCGCAGCACCAAGGCCTACCCCTACCTCTGGGCGGCGGCGAACTCGCCGTCGTCGTTCACCTTCGCCGCCTGTTCGGGCGCCACCACGAGCACCGTGGCCAGCGGCCAGCTCGGGGTGCTCAGCTCGTCCACCTCGCTGGTGAGCGTCACCGCGGGCGGCAATGACGTCGGGTTCGCCGACGTCATGCAGGACTGCGTACTGTCCGGCGAGTCCGCGTGCATCGCGGCCGTGGACGCGGCCATCGGGAAGATGAACAACACTCTTCCATCGGGGCTGGGTTCGCTGTATGCCTCCATCCACTCCAGGGCCCCGCAGGCCCATGTCGTGGTGCTGGGCTATCCCCGCTTCTACAAGACCGGCGGAAGCTGCGTCGTCGGCCTGTCCGACAAGGCGCGTACAGCCATCAACAACGCCTCCGACGTGCTGAACGGCGTCATCGCCAAGCAGGCGGCGAACGCCGGGTTCGCCTTCTCCGGGGTCGCCGACGAGTTCGCCGGACACGAACTGTGCTCCGGCGACCCGTGGCTGCACAGCGTCTCGGTCCCCGTCTACAACTCGTACCACCCGAAGCCCGAGGGCCAGTCGGGCGGCTACCTGCCCGCCTTCCGCTCGGCGGCATAACGCGGAAGGGAGAGCGGACGAGGGGGGGGGGGGGCGCCCCCCCCCGCCCGGGGGGGGGGGGCCCCCCCGAAGGTCACGGGGGCG
>NZ_JBEYCF010000010.1:0-24474 GCF_040632605.1 Streptomyces sp. NPDC019224
GCATCGGCCTCGCGGTCGGCGCGGGCGCCGGTTTCCTGATCAGCGGCCGCCACAAGAACCAGCTGTGCGGGCGCCCCCGCACGCCACCCTCCGGAGTCCGCGACCGCCGCCTCCCACCCTCGTTGTCGAAGCCTTGTGCAGAGAGCCATCCGCTGCTGACGGGTCCACCCTTCGCAAGGCAGACTGTTGACGGCGATATCAACGGCATGGAGCAATCCGGACGGTCTATGACCGATCCGGACACAGTGACCGTGCCGGGCTGTGCGCAGGCAGGATCAGGAGGCAGCAATGGGCCGTGACGACGGGCCACGGGTACGCGTTCCGCGGCAGCGGACCCCCGAGCGGGGCCCGGAGGACGAGGCCGTGCTGCACTTCTCCGTACTCGGTCCCGTACGGGTCAGGCGGGGCGGCGAGCCGCTGCCGTCCGGATCCCCTCAGCAGCGCGCGCTGCTGACGGCGCTGCTGCTGCGCGGCGGGCACACGGCGACGGCCGCCGAACTCATCGACGGCATCTGGGGCGAGGACCCGCCCTCGCAGGCACTGGCCGCGGTCCGCACCTACGCCTCCCGGCTGCGCAAGGTCCTCGGCGCCGGCACCCTCGCCAGCGACTCCGGCGGCTACGCGATGCGGACCGCGCCCGACGCGCTGGACCTGACCGTCGCTCAGGAGCTGGCCGCCGGGGCGGAGAAGGCCCGGGCCGCGGGCGACCGCGACGCGGCGCGGGCCCTGCTGAACAAGGCGCTCGGGCTGTGGGACGGCGAGGCGCTGGCCTCGGTGCCCGGCCCGTACGCGGAGCACCAGCGCACCCGCCTGGAGGAGTGGCGGCTCCAGCTCACCGAGACCCGCCTCGACCTGGATCTGGAGGCCGGCTGCCACGCGGAGGCGGTCTCCGAACTGACCGCGCTCACCGGAGCGCACCCCTTGCGGGAACGCCTGCGCGAGCTGCTGATGGTGGCCCTGTACCGCAGCGGCCGGCAGGCGGAGGCGCTGGCCGTCTACGCGGACACCCGGCGGCTGCTGGCCGAGGAGCTGGGCGTCGACCCCCGCGCGGAGCTGGCCCAGCTCCAGCAGCGCATCCTGCGCGCCGACGAGGAGTTGGCCCGCCCGCCGGCCGAGCCGGCCCCGGTCGCGGCCCCGGTCCGCCCCGCGCAACTGCCCGCGACGGTGCCGGACTTCACGGGCCGGGCCGCGTTCGTCCGTGAGCTGGGCGACCGGCTCGCCACGGCGGAGGGGTCCGTGATGGCCGTCTCCGCGCTGGCCGGCATCGGGGGCGTCGGCAAGACGACCCTCGCCGTCCACGTCGCCCACCAGGCCCGCAAGCACTTCCCGGACGGGCAGCTCTACGTCGACCTCCAGGGCGCCGGTGCGCGGGTCGCCGAGCCGGAGACGGTGCTCGGCGCGTTCCTGCGGGCGCTCGGAACCGCGGACTCGGCCGTCCCGGAGACCCTGGACGAGCGCGCCGCGCTCTACCGCTCCACGCTCGACGGCCGCCGGGTCCTGGTCCTCCTCGACAACGCCCACGACGCCGCCCAGATACGCCCGTTGCTCCCCGGTACGGAGGGCTGCGCCGCGCTCGTCACCAGCCGGGTGCGGATGGTCGACCTGGCGGGCGCGCACCTGGTCGACCTGGACGTGATGTCGCCGGAGGAGGCGCTCCGGCTCTTCACCCGGATCGTCGGCGAGGAGCGGATCGACTCCGAGCGGAAGGCCGCGCTCGACGTGGTCGCCGCGTGCGGCTTCCTCCCCCTCGCGATCCGGATCGCCGCCTCCCGGCTGGCCTCCCGGCGCACCTGGACGGTCTCCGTCCTGGCCGCCAAGCTGGCCGACGAGCGCCGCCGCCTGGACGAGCTCCAGGCGGGCGACCTCGCGGTCAAGGCCACCTTCGAACTCGGCTACGGCCAGCTGGAACCGGCCCAGGCCCGTGCCTTCCGCCTCCTGGGCCTCGCGGACGGCCCGGACATCTCGCTGGCCGCCGCCGCCGCCCTCCTCGACCTGGACCCGCACACGGCGGAGGACCTCCTGGAGGCCCTGGTCGACACGTCCCTGGTCGAGTCCGCCGCCCCGGGCCGCTACCGCTACCACGACCTGGTCCGCCTGTACGCGCGTGCGTGCGCGGAGCGGGACGAACAGGCGCCGGGGGAGCGGGAGGAGGCGTTGTCGCGGTTGCTGGACTTCTATCTGGCGACGGCGGCGGGGGTGTACGCGCTGGAGCGGCCGGGAGACCGGCTGGTCGAGGAACTGGAGCCCGCCGCCCACGCGGGGCTGTCCTTCACCACTCGCCACGACGCCCAGGACTGGCTCTACGCAGAGGCCGACGCACTGTTGGCCTGCGTGCACCAATCGACCGGGCCGGCCAGCCTCCGGCGGGCTGTCGATCTGCTGTGGGCAGCGCTGGACCTGGCGGAGTCCGGGGCCAACTCGAAGCAGTACGAATTGACCGCCACCGTGCTCCTGGCCGCGGCCCGGGAAGGCGGGGATACGTGGGCCGAAGGCCGCGCGGTCATGACACTGGCCAACACGCACCGCATGGCGGGGCGCTTCGACCAGGCCGACCAGGAAGCCGAGAAGGCCATGCACCTCGCCCGGATCTCCCGTGATCCGTTGCCGAGTGGCTGGGCCCCGAACGCACGAGGTGTCATCGCTCTCTACCAGGGTCGCCACGTCGACGGCGAAACCTATCTGAACCAGGCGATCGAGAGCTTCCGCGCCGATACGAACCGTCCGGGCGAGGCGAGTGCGCTCTGCAACCTGTCCCGCATTCACCTGGCCACCGACCGTACCGACAGCGCGGTGAAACTCGCCCAGCAAGGCATGGACATCTATGACGGCATGGGGCATGCACTACGTGGCGCCAACGGACGCTACGCCCTCGGGCTCGCGCTCACCCGGAGCGGGCGGCTCGGCGAAGCCGGAGAACGGCTCCTGGAGGCCTTGGACGTCTTCCGCGACAGCCGTCAGCGCCTGTGGGAGGGGATGACCCTGTACCGCCTGGCCGAGGTGGACCTCTCGGCCGGACGCCCTGCGCAGGCCGCTGCCAACGCCGAGCAGGCACTGACCGTACTTCGTGGGATCGGAGGCGACTGGCGACGCGGTCACGTCCTCACCACACTCGGCCGCGCACTGCTCGGCATCGGCCAGACGGGCCGCGCAGAGGTCTGCTGGCGCGAAGCTCTGGCCCTCTACGAAGAACTGGGTTCCCCCGAGGCTGCCGAACTGCGCGAACTCCTCGCTCCGCTCTCGGCATGACGCGCAGGGGCGAAGCGTTCATCGAACGTTTATCGCCACCGAGCATGCTCATGCACATCGATCCGTCGTGTCGGGGGGCAGACGGATCGGGGGTAGGGCCGCACCGCTAGGGTGAACGGCCTTGGAGCGCCCGTCCGGCAGTCCACGGGGGAACAGCCGGACGGGCGCTCACTGAGCCCTTACACGCCATCACCAACGGGAGTTGAGCCTCATGGGCGAGCCGAAGAAGACCGAGCCGGTCATCAAGCCGACGGACATCCACGCAACCGGCGCGGAAGAAACCGTCAGCCCTCTGAAGGACATCCACGCAACCGGCGAGCCTGCCACCACGGACGACATACACGCCACGAGTGAGCCGGCCAACTAAAGCCGAATCGACGGGGGAACGGCCGCGGCGGCGCGGAGGGGGAGCCGCCGCGGCCGCCGTGTGTCTACGCCCGGTCGGTCAACGGGATCCCGTCAACCTTGCCGGCGTTCGCCGACCGAGGCGCTCACCTCGATGCCGCGCCGGTCGGGTCGGCGGCGCGGCGCCGGGTCTCCGCAAGGTGGACGTTGATGCAGCGGCCGAGGATCAGCGGGGCCTTGAGGTCGTCGGCCTCGAAGGTGATGCGGCGCAGGAGGCTGACGCCGTCGAGTGCGATGCCCTCGCGGGCGAGGACGAAGACGAGGGTGAGGAAGGCGGAGCGGGCGTTGCCGTCGTCGAAGGGATGGAAGAAGCAGATGTCGAGATAGGCGCGGGCGGCGCGGGCGGTCACACCGAGGGGTCTGCCGGTGTCGGCTGCGCTCTCGGCCAGGCACGTGTCGAAGCGGGCACGTGTGTCCGGTCCGATGCCGTAGCGCTCCCTGCCTCCCTTGGCGAAGGCCGTCAGGCTGCGGAACGGTGGCGGCTGCGGGGTGCCCAGGATGTGCTGCTGCCAGCTGCTGACCCGTGTGAAGTCGAGCCGTGCTCCGCGTGCCGCGTCGGCTCGGAGCAGTTCCAGGCCACTGAGCAGGCCTTCGGCCCGGGCAGGGTCGATGGCGCGGTCGAAGGCCCGGATGTCCTCCGCCGCGCCGTCGCGAAGGGGCACCACCGGTTCGTCCGTACCGCTGTCCGGGATCTCGTGCCACGGCACCGATCCGCGCACCGCGAGCCAGCGCTGCAAGTGGTCTCGAACCGGCGTGTCTGCGCGGGTACGGCCGTCGCCCGGCTGCACAGAGAGCGCGAGCTGCTCCGCGACGTCGTCGACCACCACCGTGTCAGGCCCGGTCCAGCTGTGGAACCGTCCGCCGATCGCCTCGTCGACCAAGCCCCGAGCCGCATCGGGCGCGACGCCCCGCGCGACCGCGCCGGAATGCCCGGGCCGGGTCACGATCCTGGCCTCCGGCGTGGAGGTCATCGGACTGCTCGCGGCGGACCGTCACCGCGTGGCGGCGGAGAAGGTCCGGCCGAGCGGACGCCACCGCCTCCCCGGCCCCGCCCCGCCCGGCGACGCGGTGGAGGCGGCGGCCGGCGTCGGTCAGGAGCTCAGCTCAGCCGTCACCCGGCACTTCTTGACGCGGGACACCGTGCGCGGGCTGTCCATCCGGACGGACACGGTCTCCGTCTGGCCGTAGTACGCCTCCACGGTCGCCTCGCCCGTGTCGACCACGTTGCCCCGCGCGTCCAGGAAGGACACGTCGACCTCGTAGGTGTGCGTGCCGGCGGCGACCGGGGTCAGGCGCACGGTGGACGTGGTGAGGGCCTTGCGCTTGCCCTTGGCGGCCCGGGCGCAGCGGAACACGTACACCTTCGGCGCGTCCGACGCGGTGGGGCTCGGGTCGGCGTACGTGGAGCCCGAGGAGCCGCTCGACGAGCTGTAGTCGTCGTCGTAGTCGTCGGAGTCCGTGTCGTGGTAGGTGCCGTTGCTCTTCTTGGAGTTGGAGCAGCCGCCCCCGCCGCCGCCGCTGCCGCCGCTGGACCGGCTCTTGCCGCTCTTGCCGCTCTTGCCGCCGTGGCTGCCGCTGGAGAAGCCGGTGAGCGCGAGCACCACCGCCACCAGGACCACCGTCAGCTTGACGTGCTGCCGTCTCATCGAATCCGCCCCCGCTTGTGTGGTGTTCTGCCGTTTCGGTGCGCTGCCGGCCTGATGGCGGGCGACACGGCACCGTAACCCACAGCATGGCGCGGAAGACCGGCGGGCCGGTCATGGCCCTGTCACGGTCTGGTCTCCGTCTGGTGGCGGGGGTCACCCGTGCGGCGTAGCGTCGGAGCGAGAGCGCTGTGTACCGGGGCCCGGAGCTCCTGGAGGTACGGAGATGGTCCGCAACGTCCTCGGTGCGGTGGTCGCTCTCGCCGGAGCGGCGGCCGCCGTGCTGAGCCCCTTCCGTGACTGGTACGACGGCCGCCTCGGGCGGCACTACCGGCTGGGTGACCTGTTCACCGGCACCGGTGTGACCGGGGCGCGGCCCGGCGGCCTTTTCGGCTCGCTGTGGCTGCCTTTTCTGTGCGCGGCGGTGGTGACGGTGGTGGGGGTCGCGCTGCGCTCCCGTGCGCTTGTCGCCCTGGCGGGCGTGGGGGTGCTCGGGTTCACGGTGCTGTGGATGGTCCGGGTGTTCGAGGTGACCGACAGCCTGGCCGTCACGGGCGACGGGTCCGGGCTGGGGATGGGGGTGGCGTGGGCCGGGAGCGGAGGTGTGCTGATGGTGCTGGGGGCGGTGGTGATGCCGGGGCGAGGGCGGCGGCGACGACGCGACGCGGAGTTCGAGGCGCCGGGGTCCGCCGACCCCGACACGTGGCCGCCGACGCGGGAGCCGGGGCCTTCGGTCCAGACGAGCCCCTGGCCGGAGCCGGAGGGGGACGACCCTTACGTGGGGCCGCCGCCGCCCGACACCTCGCGCCCGTCCGGCGATTGAGGACGAACCCGTCATCGGGTGGGCCCGAACCCCGGGGCGCCGCCCACCGTGCGCAACGGTTCCGTCCTCGAACGCCGGACGGGCCGGGCCCGCTGGGAACCACGGGGCCGGGCCGAAACGGCCGGGCGCCGTCCTACGCCCGCGCGCGGGCGCCCGTGCCCGTGCCCTTCAGCGCGTCCAGCGCGTACACGCAGCGGTCCTTGCTGCACGCGTACACCACGCCGCCCCGGGCCACGGGCGTGCCCGTGATCTCGCCGCCCGTGGCGAGCTTCCAGCGGAGCTGGCCGCCCGACGCGTCGAGGGTGTACAGGACATGGTCCGCGGAGCCGAAGTGCACGCGGCCGTCGGCGACGACCGGCGCGCCGACCACCTCACCACCCGCCGCGAAGCGCCACTTCGGGGTGCCGGTGACCGCGTCGAGGGTGTAGAGCGCGCTGCCGCTGCCCACGTGGACGTTGCCCGCGGCGACGAGCACCGGCTCCGTGGACTGGCGGGCCTCCGTGGCGATGCGCCAGCGGTCCTTGCCGGTCGCGGCGTCCAGGGCGTACACCGTGCCGAGGTAGTCCGCGAGGTAGACCCCGCCGCCGGTGACCGCCGGGCCCGGGGCGAACGCCGGCGGGGACAGGAAGACCGCCGGGCACTCGAAGTGCCAGCGGACGCGCCCGGAGACGATGTCCACCGCGAGGACCCGGGTGCCGGCGGCGACGTACACGTAGCCGTCCGGTGCCGGGGTCACCCGGACCGGGACGCCGCCGCAGGAGGCCGCGTCGCCGACGGGGTACGTCCAGCGCTCGACGCCGGTGCGGGCGTCGAGGGCCTTGAGGCGGGCGTCCTGCCAGACGTAGACCGTGCCGTCGTGGATGACCGGCCCGCCCTCCGGCGTCTCGAAGTCCGTCTGCGCGCCGGTGAGGTCCCACAGCTTCTCGCCGGTCGCCGCCTCCCACGCCTGGACCCCGCCGCCCCGGGTGGCGGTGAGGACCGTGCCCCGGTCGGCCTTGAGCGCGTACACCCAGGCGTCGGTGCCCACCCGCCACCGCTCGGCGCCGGTGGCGGCGTCCAGGGCGTAGAGGGAGGGTCCGTCGGAGGCGTGGATGCGGCCGCCCTCCACGGCCATCGCCCAGGCGACGTCACGGGTCTTGAACTGGCGCCGCCCGTTGCCGGTGTCCAGCGCGTGGACCTCGAAGGAGGTGACGTAGAGCAGGTCGCCGACGACGACGGGCGTGCCCCAGACGTCGTTGGACATGCGGAACCGCCAGGGCCGCCACCGCGCGGGCCCGGACTGCGCGCTGTCGGGGGCCTGCGCCGGGGCCGGTACGGGGGCGGTCGGGGCGACGAGGGAGCCGCCGTTCACCCCGGCGGGCGGGCGGACCCAGCCGGTCGCGGGTCCGGCGTCGGCTCCGGCCGCCGAGGTGCGGACGTCCTGGGCGCGGGGTCCGGGCCCGATCGGCACCTGGACACCGGTCAGCCGCACCGGCCCCCCGGCGTCGGGCACCGGCGCGGGCGGGGCGGGCGGGCGGGCGGGTGCCCCGGTGTGCCGGGGGGCCGCCCAGTCGTCGCCCGGCGGCCGCGGGGGTGCGGGCGGGGCGGCCGGCGGCGCGGCCGGCGGAGCCGTACGGCCACCGCCCCGGCGCCGCTCGATCAGCGCGGTCGCGGGGGCCGGCAGCCACGCCGACGCCGTACCGCCGTCGTCGTCACCGCCGCCGGAGGCGAAGAGGTGCGGGGCGAGCTGGGCCTGCAGCTCGGCGGGGGTGGGCCGCAGCGAGGCGTCCATCTGCATGCAGGACTCGATCAGCGGCCGCAGCTCGTCCGGCAGACCGGAGAGGTCGGGGCTCTCGCGCAGCAGCATGAACACCGTCTCGACCGGGTTGGCCCCCCGGTACGGCGCATGGCCGGTCGCGGCGAACACGAGCGTGGAGCCGAGCGAGAAGATGTCGCTGGCCCCGGTCACGCTCCGCGAGTCCCGGGCCTGTTCCGGCGACATGTACGCCGGTGTGCCGACGGCCACGTTGGTCATGGTGAGCCGGGTGTTGGAGACGCCGGACGCGATGCCGAAGTCGATGACCCGGGGACCGTCCTCCACGACGAGCACGTTCGAGGGCTTCATGTCGCGGTGGACGAGCTGCGCGCCGTGGATGGACTGCAGGGCCTCCGCGATGCCCGCCGCCAGCCAGCGCACCGCCTGCGTCGGCATCGGCCCGCACTCGTTCACGATCTCCTCGAGCGAGGGGGCGGGCACGTACGCGGTGGCGAGCCAGGGCACGGCGGCGCGCGGGTCGGCGTCGACCACGGCGGCCGTGTAGAAGCCGCTGACGGCGCGCGCGGCCTCCACCTCGCGCGTGAAGCGCACCCGGAACAGCTGGTCCTCGGCCAGTTCCGTACGGACGGTCTTGATCGCCACCCGCCGGCCCGACGCGGACCGGGCCAGATAGACCAGCCCCATGCCGCCGGCCCCGAGCCGTCCCAGCACCTCGAAGGGGCCGATCCGCCTCGGGTCGTGCTGCGTCAGCTGCTCCACTACTTGCCACCTCCCCGTACGGACCTCAGGGGACAGAGGTCCGCGAAAATCCCGCCGTGTGCAGCGTCTCATCACTGGGCGCCCCCCGGCGGTGCGCACCCCGATTGTTCCTGGCCGGGTCCCCGGTTGCGAACCCGGGGGCGGATCGGGGTGTCCCGTACCACTCCTCCCGTATCAGGACACAGGCTCCTGAAGTACGGCGAACTCGGCACCCTGGTCGTCCTGGAGGACCGCCATCCGTCCGTACGGGATGTCGAGCGGGGGTTCGGTGACCCGGCCGCCGAGCCGCCGCACGGTCCGGGCGGTGTCGTCGCAGTCGGCGACGTCGAAGCAGCTCAGGAAGTGGCTGGGCAGCTCGGCCGGGAACGCGTCCGTGATGACGCCGCGTCCGCCGACCGCCGTGCCGGGTCCGGGTTCGGTGCCGGGCGGGGACCAGATACGGAAGTCGACGCGTCGCTCGTCGGTGTCCGGGACGCCCGGGGCGGAGTCGTCGATGTCCGCGCAGCGGAAGCCGAACAGCTCGCCGTAGAAGCGTCTGCCCGCCTCCAGGTCGGGGAGCCGCACGTCCACCCAGCACGGCACGGACTGCGCGAATGCGGCCATGGGCCCGGTCCCTTCCGTCGTCGCGGTGACGCCCGTCACCCTCACGGTAGCTTCGCCCTGCGCGCGGCGCGTTCCGCGCCGGGCCCGGCCCCTCCGAAACGAACTCGGGTTCGAATGTTATCCACCGAAGTTATCCACAGGCTGTTAATAACACTCATCGCACTGTGGGCGACGAGGGGCGGCGCGGGCCGCATTCCCCATTTGCTTCGGCCGAATCGCGCTCCGATCACCCGTCGGTAAGCTGACGGCATGACAGGACAAGTGCGCACCGTCGACGGCCGCGTGGCTGGTCGGCGCGGTCAGGCGACGCGGCAGAAGCTGCTCGACTGCCTCAGCGAGATGCTCAGCTCCTCGCCGTACCGGGACGTCAAAGTCATCGACGTCGCCCGGAAGGCGGGGACTTCACCTGCGACCTTCTATCAGTACTTCCCCGATGTCGAGGGCGCGGTCCTAGAGATCGCCGAGGAGATGGCCAAGGAGGGCGCCGGCCTGACCGGACTGGTCGCCGGACGTTCCTGGGCCGGCAAGTCGGGCTGGCAGACCGCCGAACAACTCGTCGACGGCTTCCTCGACTTCTGGCGGCGCAACGACGCGATCCTGCGCGTGGTCGACCTCGGCGCGGCCGAGGGCGACAAGCGGTTCAACAAGATCCGCATGAAGATCCTGAACTCCGTCACCCACTCCCTCACGGAGTCCGTGAAGGAGCTCCAGGCCAAGGGCAAGGTCGACAAGGACGTCAGCGCCGCCGCGATGGCGGGCTCCCTGGTCGTCATGCTGGCCGGCGTCGCCTCGCACCAGAAGGGTTTCACCACCTGGGGCGTCAAGCAGGCCGAACTCAAGCCGAACCTGGCGCTGTTGGTGCACCTCGGCATCACCGGGAAGAAGCCGACGAAGTAGCGACCGCGCCGAACTCCCCACTGGGCGACGCGCGGTGATCCCGAGCGCGCCCAGGTCCTGTCTCGCCGACGGCGGACCACACGCGTGGTCCGCCGTCGGCGTATCCGGACCGGGTCAGACGGGGACGACCGTGAGCACCCCTTCGAGCCCTTTGAAATCGTCCGCGTTGCGCGTGAACAGGGGCAACTCGCCGACCGAGGCGATGGCGGCGATCATCAGATCCATGCGTCGGGGCCTGGGATCGCGGCCCGCGGCAAGGACCAGGGAGACCAGACTCCCGTATCGCGCGGCCGCCTCCCCGTCGAAGGGAAGCGGTTCGAAGTCGGCCACAGCGGCCCCGAGTTTCTCCATGCGCCCGGCCCGGGCGGCGGCGTCCTTGGCCATCGCCACACCTTGCTGCAGCTCGGCCATCGTCACCGCGGTGAGCACAGGGAAGACGGGGAGATCCTCCGCCCGCAACAGATCGAGGTCGATGTAGGCGCAGGTGTCGAGCACGCCCGCACGGTAACGCTCAGCCACGCGGGCGCTCCCAGGGGTCGTCGTCCCCGACGCGGTCCGCGCCACCGAAGAGTTCGTCCGCCTCCTGCCGCATGAGAGCACTGTCCACGCGCGGCAGCCGCCTGTGCCGCGTCACCAGCTCCTCGGCGCTCAGCCTCCGCTTCCGCGTGAGCGGCCGGAGCTCCGCAACCTCTATCCCGTTGCGTGTGATGCGGAAGACCTCACCCGCCTCCACCGCGTCCATGACGTCGGCGGAGCTGTTGCGGAACTCCCGCTGCGTAATCGTCCTCATACACCCACCGTAGCGCGATGTGCTACACCACGCTACGGCGTATGGCGCGAAACCCCTTATTCCACCTTGATCGCCCGTACCGGGCACGCCCGCGCGGCCGCGCCGGCCATCGGGCCCGGTTCGGCCTCCGGCAGGAGCTCGGCACGGGCTTCGTTCCGGGCTCGGGCCGCCTCCGTGAAGCGCCGGCCCTCGCAGAGTCTCTGACAATGGCCGTATGACCGACGCACTCGATCCCGCCGCCCGGCAGTCCTTCCTCGATCTGCTGCACGCCCAGCGCGTCTGGGACACCGATCTCCCCGCCTTCGACCCGGGCGGCGCGCCGCCCACGCCCCACGCCCTCTTCCACGCCTGGTTCGCCGAGGCCGTGGCCGCCGGACAGGCCGAGCCGCACACCATGAGCCTCGCCACCGTCGACGCCGACGGCCTGCCCGACGTACGGACGCTGATGCTGCACGACGTGGACGAGCGCGGCTGGCACTTCGCCACGCACTCCACCAGCGCGAAGGGCCGCCAGCTCGCCGCCCGCCCGTACGCCGCGCTCGGCTTCTACTGGCCGGCGCGGGGACGGCAGGTCCGGGTCCGGGGGCCCGTCACCGCCTGCCCCACCGCCGAGAGCTCCGCCGATCTGCACGCCCGCTCGACCGGGGCCCTGGCCGCCGCCCTGGTGGGGCGGCAGAGCGAGATCCTGGACTCGACGGACGAACTCGCCCGCGCCTCCGACGCCGCCTGGGACCGGGCGCGCGAGGAGCCCGGCGCGGAGGTGGCGAGCTGGACCCGGTACGTGGTCGAGCCGCGCGAGGCCGAGTTCTTCCAGGGTGACGCCCGGCGGCGCCACGTCCGCCTGCGGTACCGCCGCACGGCGGACGTACGGACGGGGGCGGGGGCCTGGGAGCGCGAGCTGCTCTGGCCCTGACCGGCTGCCCGGCTGCCCGGCTGCCCGGCTGCCCGGCTGCCGCGGCCCCTAGCGGGGGCGGAACAGTTCGTCGTCGTGGTCCGGGAAGATCAGCGGCATGTCCCGGCGGAAGTCCGCGACCTCCGCGCTGTCCTCGTATCCGGCGCACAGCGTCTTGGGCCAGTACCAGTATCCGCGTGAGGCGATCAGGAGATCGACGTACTCGGCGAAGGTGCGGCCGGTGGAGGCCAGCTCCTCGCCGAAGTAGTGGTAGCTGACCTTCTCGCCGAAGGCGCCGTCCTCTCCCCGCTCGAATGCCACGCACGCTTCCGGGGTGAAGAAGTCGAAGGGCACCACGGGGCGGAATTCCTGGTCGCCCTTCGGGAACCAGGTCACTCCGCTCCAGTCCCCGAGCACTTTGCCGAGGGGCAGGATGTCGACCAGCCCGCGGGCCGAACCGTCGCCCTCGGTGGACCGCCAGTCCAGCTTGAAGGACCCCACCTGCCGGTAGAACTCCTCCACTCCGGCGGGAAGCCGGGCGCCCGACTCCTCGACGAGGCGGGAGAGCCGGTCGGAGGGAAGGGGCTCGGCCAGTGCGTGGTCCAGCAGCTCGACCCGGGGATTCTCGCGGAGCCCGGCCACCAGCGAGTCGAGTCGTTGCCTTGCGTTGCTCATGTGTGTGCCGTCCGTCGCCTGTTGGATCCGTCGGTGGGAGTTCCTACATGTTGTTGTTCTCGATCTCCCACGCGTCCCCACCCACTTCCTTCCCGTTGGCGTCGTACAAGGTGTACTCGGCTCTGATCATCCCGGGAAGACCGAATCGGTAGATGCTGTCGAAGGCGACGGCTTCCGGAGATCCCGGCGTCATCTTCATATCGGCCGATGTGGGGTGGGAGCTGAAGTCCGCCGTCACGTGGTACCGGGCGGTGTATCCCTTCTGGAGGATGGCCGCCTTGAGACCCTTCTCGACCTTCGCGTGATGCTGGCTGTTGGCCTGCTTGACCAGCGGGGTCAGGTTCTCCAGGTTCTTGCCCGACCCACCCAGGTTGTGGTTCAGGAGGTGCCCTTGGACCATGTAGTTCCTGAACCAGTCCCCGATCGGGGTCCCGCTCGGCGGCCACCAGGCGGGTCGGACCTTGGGGGCCTCTCCCGTACCGAGCTGGCCGGGGAAGAGCTCTCCCTTCATCTCGATCCCCACGCCGTCCGCCGTGCCGTTGATGGTCACGGTGCGGACTCCTTGCGGGTAGTCGACCCGCTGGTTGTAGCCCGACAGCGGAGCCCGCTGCACGACCGCCAGGGGCGCGCGCTGGAGCGTGGCGCCCGAGTACGCGGGGCCTCTGGCGGCGAGGTCCGCACGCTGAACGGGCGCGGGTGCCCGCATGACCCGGGTCGCGTTGGCCTCCGCCTCCCGTTCGAACCGGTCGGAGGGGTCGGAGACGCGCAGCCCGGAGCCGTTGTCGGTGCCGGCGACCGGCCCTTGACGCTGCTGGATGACGTGGGTCAGCTCGTGGGCGAGCGTGTGCTTGTCGGCCCCGCCGTCGCCGATGACCACGTGGTGGCCGGAGGTGTAGGCGCGGGCGCCGACCTCGGCGGCCGAGGCCCTCGCGGCGGCGCCGGTGTGGACGCGGACATCGGAGAAGTCCGCCCCGAGCCGGGACTCCATCTCGGACCGGACCGCGCCGTCCAGCGGCCGGCCGGTCGAGCGCAGCACGTCCGTGACGGCCGAGCGCCGCACCGGCTGCTCCGCGTCCTCGTGCCCGCCGTGCGGGTGGCCGGCGGCCCGCAGCATCTGGACGACGGCCGCGTTCCCGAGACTGCCCTGCAGGGCGAGGAGTTCGGTGACGGGCAGCTCGGTCCCGGCCGCGGGCCTGCGCGCCCGGGCGGAGCCTTGAGCCGCGCCGGTCTTCTCGGCACCGTCCTGGCTGCGCATGGGGACCTCTTCCTGCAGGGGGAATGACTCTCCCTGCATACCCGGCGCGCGGCCCCGGTTCCAGGTCCCCCGGGGCACAGTTGACTGGCCCGGGAGCGCAGCCGGCGGGGCCGGAACGCCCCGCGACGTCCCGGAGGGCGAGGACGTGCCGCAGAGCAGTGGCGGCCTTCACCATGGCCGGTGCGAAAGGGCACCCGGGCCGTCCACGGTCCACGCTGTCGGTGGTCGGTCCGCGCCGCGTGGTCCAGGAACGCGGTCCGGGCGGCCGGGGTGACGGCGAAGGCCGGGCCGGCGGTGCGGGACCGGTACGTGGGGATTCCGGCGGCCCACGGCGACACCTGTCCGCCGGGCCGGCGGTGCGGGCCGCCGGAGGACGGGGCTTCGTGGACGCGGAGCTGCCGCACGGAGTGGTGACCGCGCGGCTCGTGTCCGGCGAGTGGCGCGGAGCGGTGTCGGGCCGTCGGGCCGGGTCAGCCGATCCGGGCGCTCGCGCCCGGGGCCAACCGGTGGTAGCGGGCGGGGACCCCGGGGCCGTGCTCGCCGAGGAAGCCCTCGACCATCGCGGTGCCGATGTCGTTGAGGGCGCCGTCGTGCACGGCGTAGGCGTCGCGGGGCGCGACCTCGCGCACGTAGTCGAGGAGATCACCGACCCTGGACCAGGGAGCGTGCACGGGAAGCAGGAGGGTGGTGACCGGGCCGTCCGGGACGGTCAGGGCGTCACCGGGGTGGAAGAGGGACTCGTCCACCAGGAACCCGATGTTGGGGATGCGGGGGATGTCCGGGTGGATGACCGCGTGCCAGGCCCCGTGCACCCGGATGCCGAAGCCCGCCGCGTCGAAGGCGTCCCCTTCCCCGGTGACGGTGACCCGCGCACCGAGGCCGTCCAGGCGCTTCGCGACGGACGAGTTGGTCCAGATGCGCAGGCCCGGGCGTGCGGCGGCCGCCCGGCGCAGCACCTCCTCCGAGAAGTGGTCGAAGTGTTCGTGCGTCACGAGCACGGCGTCGGCGCCTTCCAGCGCCCCGGGGTCGGTCAGCCCGCCCGGGTCGATGACCAGGCGACGTCCGTCCTTCTCCAGCCGCACGCACGCGTGACCGAACTTGGTGAGCTCCATGACCGGCGTTCCGCCCTTCTCCACCGACGCTTGTTTGTACAACCTGACTGTACAACTAGGCTGCACATATTCGTCTAGGATGACCCCATGAACGAAGACGCGCTGGCCGAGGAGCTGCGGCGGACCGTCGGTGAGCTGGTCCGGGCGGTGCGAACCGTGGACACCATGCCTCCCGGCGAGGCCGCCGTTCTCGGGTTCCTCGATCGCGGCGGTCCCTTGACCACAGCCGATCTCGCCCGTCTGCGCGGCGTCACGCACCAGTCGGCCGCCAAGTCGGTCAAGGACCTCTCCGCCGACGGCCTGGTCCGGGGCGAACAGCACCCGGACGACGGCCGCAAGCTCCTGCTGCACCTCACCGAGGCCGGCCGCTCCCGCCTCCGCCGGGAACGCACCCTCCGCGCGGGTGCCCTCGGTGACGCCATCCGCGAGACGTTCGACCCCGGGGAACGGGCACGGCTGGGCGAAGCCGTCGCTCTGCTGTCCCGTCTGACGGACCACCTCACCGGGCACTGACTCCTACCCGTACGAAACTCGCCCTCAGGTCCGCTTGAAGTACTCGATCTCGCCCAGGGCGATCGGGCGTCCGCCGCCCTGGCCGGCCGCCTCGCGGACCGTGAAGCGGATCGACACGACGTCGCTGATGCCCGTCCGCAGCGTCTGCTCGCCCGGCTTGTCGGCCAGCGTCATGGTCTTCTCGTGCCGCTTCCCGTCCTTCGTCGTGATGAGGAGGACCGCCCGGGTCGGCCTGGCGCCCTTCTGGAAGACCTCCGGCTTCTTCGAGATCCCGGTGTGGACCGTGACGCCGACCAGCCGGAACGGGTCCTCGAACTCGGCGGTCAGCGCGTCGCCCGTCCTCGGCGCCCCCCAGTACGTGTTCGTCACGCCGTCCACCGCCGCCTTCGCCGGGTGTCCCGCGGCCGCCGCGCTCGCCGAGACGCGGGCGGGACTGATCTCCCCCGCGCCGCCGAGCTTGTCCCGGACGTCCTCGACGACGTAACGCCCGGCGGGGATCAGCAGGAAGCCCGCGACCAGGAGACCCGCGATCACCAGGGCGATCAGGGTGCCGCGCAGCAGCCGGCCCGAGCCCGCGCGGACCCGGCGGTCGAACGGCCACCTGGTCCGCCACCAGGGCAGCGGGGCGGCCTGCGCACGCGGCTTCAGGGGCTTGGCGCAGTTGCGGCAGAACGTCCGGCCCGGCCGGTTGTTCGTCCCGCACGACGGGCAGGGCTCGCCGTCCGGCTCCTCGTCCACCGCCGCCGCCCGGACCGTGGGACGGGCGGCGATCGGTATGCCGGGCCGGACGGCCCCGACCGGTTCCTCCGCCGGAGGTTCCGGTTCCGGCCGCGTCGGCCGCGCCGGCTGTACGGGCGCGGGCGGCCGCGCGGGCTGTACGGGGGCGGGGGCGGGCGGCCGCGCGGCGGGCGGCCGCGGGGCGCGGGCCGGCCGGGGCTCCGGTTCGGGTGCGGGGGCCGGCTGAGGGGCGGGGGTCGGCTGAGGGACAGGGGTCGGTTGAGCGGCGGGGGGCGGTTCCGGAGCCGTGCGTGGCTCCTGGGCCTGCCTCCGCGCCGAGCGCCGCGTCGCGCGCGGCTCGGGTTCCGGTTGCGGTCGTGGCTCCGGTTCCGGGGTGGCCGCCGGTTCCGGGGCCGGGCTCGGGGCCGTACGCCGCTCCGGTTCCGGGGCCGGGCTCGGGGCCGTACGCCGCTCCGGTTCCGGCGCGGCCTGCTGCGGGGCGGGGGCCGGGTCGGAGGCCGGCGCCGGGTCGGGGCGCGGACCGCCGGGCCGCACCGCGCTCCGGGTCGACCACCCCAGGTACGTACCGCAGCTCCCGCAGAAGTCCTCGTCCTCCGCGTTGGCCGCTCCGCAGGCCGGGCACGGGCGCGTCATATCAGGCTCCTGTCTCGTCGGCCGGGGCGCCCGGCAGGATCTCCACCCGGCACGTGAGGTGCGCCGGGCAGGAGGCGCGGACCACGGCCAGGACGCGGGTCTCGTCCACCGTGCGTCCGGCGGGGGGCCGGACCCGTACCAGCAGTTCCCCGGTCGGGGCGGGCGGCAGCGCGGAGTCCGGCTCGGCCGACCACGTGACGCCGCCGCCGTCCTGGATGTCCGCCTCCACGCCGAAGCAGAGGCGCAGGTGTTCCACGAGGCCCCGGCGGGTGCCCCGGCGGCGGTGGAGTTCGACGGCGCGGGCGACGGCGGCCCGGCGCCGCTCCACCGGCCAGGACGGGTCGATGCCCGCGCCGACCCAGGACGACAGCCAGGGCAGGAAGTCCTCCGGGGTCAGCGCGGGGTCGAAGTAGGCGGGGAGGTTGTCCAGGGTGGACAGGACGGGCGCGAGGACCGTGTCCAGGCCCGCCGTGAAGCGCTGGGCGAAGTCGTCGTCCGCGTACAGGGCGGGCAGCAGCGCGCCGATCGGGTAGCGGCTGGGGAGTCCGGGGACGGCGGCCCTGGTCACGGGCGCTCCCCGGGCCGGGCCGCGGTGACCGCGATCTGGTGCTGGTGGGAGAAGACCAGGGCGTTCGCGGCGACGTCGATGCGGTCCACGGCCCCGCCGCGCCGGCCGGTGAGCGGGTCGGCGGGGAACAGCCGGACCTCCTCGACCAGGCGGACGCCGGGCACGGCCTGCAGGACGGCGAAGACCTCGCCGTACTGCACGGGCCTGCCGAAGGGCCAGCCGGTGCCGTCCGTGCCGCCCCGGAGGGGGTCGATGTGGCGGAAGAGGGCGTCGAGCGCGGCGGCCCTGACCCGGTCCGTGTCGCCCTCGTCGGCCACCAGGCCGGCGACGACGGTGACGCCCTGGTAGGCGGGGGGTTCGACGACCAGGCGGGTGCCGACGAGCCGCCGTTCGTCGAGCCGGCCGGCCACCGCCGCGAGCACGGAGTCCGGCGGGATCAGCTGCTCGAAGCGGAGCCGGCCGCCCTCGTCGGGGACCGCGTCGGGCACGACCAGGACCCGGACCGCGCCGCCCTCGCCGGGGGCGGCGGGCAGGCAGCGGACCCGGCGCAGCGAGGGCGCGGCCTCCCGGGCGATGGCCTCGTGGTCCTCGGCGGTGACGGCCCGCTCCTGGACGCGGAGGATCTGGGGCGCGCGGACCTTGGCGTTCTCGACGGTCTCGCCGTCGACGCCGCCGCGCGCCGCTTCGCGGTTGGCGACTCCGGCGACGTACGGGACGGAGCTGCGCAGCACGCGGATCGCGCCGCGTGCCACGTTTCCGGCGGCGCCGCCGCCCGTGCGGTAGCGGGTGACGCGGATGTGGGCGCCCTTCGGGGGCACCGCCCCGTACGCCCGCATGGTGCCGTCCGCCTCGCGCACCTCCGGGGGGAAGGCGAAGCGGCCGGCGACGGCGTCGATCCTCACGTGCCGGTCGTCCGGGCCCGAGGCGCCGAAGTGCTCGACCGGGGTCCACCTCTGCCAGCCGTGGTCCGACGCGACCTCGACGAGCGGCGGTTCCCCGTCGAGCAGGAGGGGTGTCCGGGGCACGGCGAACGTCTGGCCGGCGATGCCCTCGGAGGTGCCGAGCGGGACGTCGAGGACGGTCTCCGCGTGCTCGACGCCTGCCGTGCCGCCGACGGTGAAGACCTCGGCCTCGCGGATCGTCGGGGACACGGAGTAGAAGGGCTGGCCGGGGGCGGCCTCGGTGACCCGGCAGCGCAGCCAGCCGGCGCGGGTGCCGGCCGTGACGGAGGCGGTGTGGCCGGGCGGCACGAACACCGTGATCTCACCGGGCCTGTTGAGCCCGCCGGTGGAGTCGGTGCCGGTCGCGCAGGGCACCCAGCGGGCGCCGTCCCACGCCTCCCACACCAGCGGCGGCTGCCGGGGGTCGACGCCGACGCCCTCCACCCGGCTGTCCAGGCGTACGGCGACGATGCAGCGGGGCACGGCGGTGGGCAGGCCGAACAGCAGGGCGTCGCCGGGCTGGGGGCGGGGCTGGAAGCAGGGGATGTCCTTGCCCTCGCCGAGCGGGCCGGTGCGGTCGGTCTGGTCCCCGTTCGCCGGGACGGTGACCAGGCGGATCAGGGAACTCGGCACGATCGCCAGGTCCTCGTCGGTCGAGAAGACCACCGCCTCCTCGGTCTCGCCGCGCGCGGTCGCCACCTCCGTGCCGGCCGGGAGGCGCACGGTGTCCGGCTGCGGGGCGGACAGCCAGAAGTCGACGTCGGCGCGGGCGGCCGTCGGCGGGAACAGCCGCACGCCGAGCAGGTCGAGGAAGGCGAAGTAGTTGCGGTCGGGCACCCGGTTCAGCCGGTACAGCAGCTGGTCGACCATGTACGCGAACGTCTCGATCAGGGTGACCCCGGGGTCCGACACGTTGTGGTCGGTCCACTCGGGTGTGCGCTGCTGGACGTACCGCTTGGCCTCGTCGACGAGTTGCTGGAAGCGGCGGTCGTCCAGGTTGGGCGGGGGCAGGGACATCAGCGGGCTCCCGCTTCGGGGATCGTGTAGAAGGGGAAGACGAGGTTGCGCAGGTCGTTGGTGGACCGCACGGTGTAGTGCACGTCGATGTAGAGGGTTCCCTCCTCGACGGTGTCGAACGCGACGACCACGTCCCGCACCTCGATGCGCGGCTCCCAGCGCTCCAGCGAGCTCCGCACCTCGTGCGCGACGCGGCCGGCGGTGGCGCCGTCGCCGGGCGCGAAGACGTACTCGTGGATGCCGCAGCCGAACTCGGGGCGCATGGGCCGCTCGCCGGGCGCGGTGCCGAGGACCAGGCCGATGGCCTCCTCGATCTCCTGCTCGCGCTCGACCATGCCGATGCCGCCCGTGGCGCCGACGCGCAGCGGGAAGCCCCAGCCCCGGCCGATGAATCCGTGCTCGCTCATACCGGGCCCCCGATCAGGACGTTGGGCGCCCCCATGACGATCTTCGCGCCGCAGCTCGTGGTGTCGCCCATGCGGGCGGCCGGCAGGCCGCCGATCAGGACCGCGCCCCCGGCCGCGGCGGCCGGGTTCGGCATGATGACGTTCCCCGGGCCGAGCAGGGCGTGCGGGGGGATGGCGCACACGTGCAGGCTTCCGGTGACGGCGGCCGGCTTCCCGCCGATCAGCACGGTGGCGACGGCCGCCGCGCCCGGCGGCGGGGTGCCGATGACACCCCCGTGGACGGTGGGGTCGCCCGTACGGGCTGCCTGGGGCATGTGTCTCGTTCTCCTCGATGGGGCGGGGGCGTCAGTTGATGCGGACGAGTGCGGCCTTCAGGACGGCGAGCAGGCCGCCGTCGACGGTGACGCCGGTCTTGCCGCTGACGGTCACCGACCGGCCCTTCACCTGGACGTCGCCGGCGCCCGCGTCGAGCGTGATCCCGGAGCGGCCGAGCGACAGGGAGCTGAGGACCCGGGAGGTGCCCCGGGCGTACACCTTCAGCACGATCTCGCCGCGCCGCTCGTCGAGCGTGACCTCCAGCTGCTCGTCGCCGGTGGCCAGCCGCACCCCGGAGGGGCCGCGCGGGGTGTCGAGCAGTTCGACACGGTTGCCCGAACGGGACACCAGGGAACGGCGGTTGACCTTGCCGCTGGTCGGGTCGACGAGCGGCACGTCGTGCGGGGAGGGCTTGTCGACGCCGTTGTAGAGGCCGCCCAGCACGTACGGGCTGTCGATCAGGCCCTGTTCGAAGCCGACCAGCACCTCGTCGTTGACCTCGGGGCTGAACACCCCGCCGCCGCCCTGGCCGCCCCACTGCACCGTACGGACCCAGTCCGTGACGTACGTGTCGTCGAGCCAGGGGAACTTCAGCCGCACCGAGCCGCGTTCGCCCTTGCCCCGGCCCTCGCGGATGTCGGTGACCACGCCGATCGCCAGCCCCGGCATCCTGGCCCCGGGGACGGGCGCGCCCTGGCCGCCGGTGAGGCCGGTCAGCGAGCGGTCCGGGTCGGTGCTGACCAGCACGGTGGTGCGGTAGCCGCCCTGCGGGTCCAGGGTGTGGTGGGCGGCGGTGGCGGTGTAGCGGCCGGCGAACGCGGGGCCGACGTTGCCGAGGGCGACCGGTTCGCCGGCCCGCAGCTTCGGGTTGCCCTCCGCGACCGCCTCGATCTCCCCGAAGCCCGAGGCGACCCGCCCGGCCACCGCGCCGGCGACCGCGCCGGCCTCCGCCTGGGTCCGGTACGGGGTGTCGGCGACGGTCAGCCGGGCGTTCGGCCCGAAGGCCCCGGCCGCGACGGACGGGCTCGCGCCCGGCACCACGGTGGTGGACCGGACCGACTGCTCGCGGGCGACCAGCCGGGTCTTCGTCTCCACGTCCCAGCCGCGCACCTCCACGCTGTCCGCCCCGTCCGCCCCGGTCAGCACGGCCCGGAGCGCCAGCAGGTTGCGCCCGTACTCCAGCACCATCGGGTGCTTGGACGCGGAGGTGGACGGGGACGGCGCCGAGGCGGCGGGCTTCGGCTTCACGAACTGGAGCACGCCCTTCTCGTCCACCCGCACGTGCGCCCCGCACTCCCCCGCGAGGTACTGGAGGAAGTCCCAGTCCGAGATGTTCGGCTGGGTGAGCTGCTTGTACATCACCGGGGCCGCCTCGACCTTCCCGCACCGCAGCCCGGCCCCGGCGGCGACCTTGCGGACGATGTCGGCGGCCTTCATGTTGCGGAACGCCACCACCTTCCGCCCGCGCCGCAGCCGGTGGGCCTTGGAGAAGGCGCGGACGACGGTGAACGATCCGGTGGTGTCGCTGTCGAGTTCGAGCGCGGTGACCTCGCCGGTGAACAGGCGCTCGCGCGCCCGTTCCTGGACGGTGACCACGGAGATCTTCAGCGGGGTGCCGATGGTGATCCCGGTGGCGGTGAGCAGCGTGTGGTACGGGTCGCGGTACGTCAGCACGGCGCTGTCGGGCAGCCCGACGTTCTCGTCGACGGCGCAGCTCACCAGCTGGGCGGCCCAGGCCTGCGGCAGCTCGGCGGGGGCCTCCACGATCGGGTCGGCGGCGAAGGAGCGGGCGGGGCCGGTCATCGGGCGGCCTCCGCTGCGCCGTCCTCGGCCGCGCTGTCCTCCAGCGCGGGCACGAGGAGTTCACTGCCCGGCGCCAGCCGCATCGGGTCGTCGATGTCGTTGGCCTCGGCGATCGTGCGCCAGGCCGTGGCGTCCCCGTACTCCCGCCAGGCGAGCAGCGGCAGGCTGTCCCCGGCGACGACCGTGTGCGTACGGCGTGCCTCCCGCGAGCCGGACGTCGGGTTCTGCCCGGCCGGGCCGACGCTCGCCTCCTCGATCGACAGCGAGCAGGTGGCGCGCAGCGGCTTCCCGTCCACGTCGAACAGCGTGTACGAGACGGAGAGGGCGGCCAGCACCCCGTCGAACGAGGTCGTCCTCGACGTGCCCCAGTCGAACCGCACCCAGGGGCTCGACGGCTTCTTCCGCCCCAGGCTGCTCGGCGTCGGCACGCAGGCCGTCATCAGCTGCTCGACCGCCTTCTCCACGGAGTTGTCGTGGGTGGCGGTGGCGTCCAGGAACACGTCCAGGGACAGCGAGCGGGGCCCGCTGCCCACGAATTCGGGCAGCGCGGACTCTCCCGCCGTGCGGGACGGGGTCCGGCGCCACTCGGTGGACTTGCTCAGGGAGAGCGTCGCCGGGTTGAACTGGAGCGTCAGCCGGGCCAGGGTGCCGCCGGGCTTGGCGCCGACGTCCGCCGGTGGCTCCATGATGGTCAGCTGGGCGCGGGCACGGCTCGTGCGGGCAGCGGCTGGCACGGGGTCCCTCCTTCCGGCGCGTGCGGTTGTTGACGGGTCATCAGGAAGTCACCAGTCCCTCGTGCGCGATCTCCAGCGTCTCGATCGCCGCCTGGGAGCTGGCCGGGTCGAAGGAGGGCCCCTGCCAGCGGACCGGCACGATGCCCTGGATCTGCCAGCTGATGATCCGGCTGAGGTCGGGGCGCAGGGCGACGATCTCGCCGTCCTTGCGTTCGACGCGTTGCGTCGTCTCGTTCAGCCAGCGCGCGATCTTCAGGGTGTCGGCGGTGACGGGCCGGGTGAGCGTGATGTTGGTCCAGGTGATCCGCCCCGGCAGCTGCCAGGTGAACCCGTTGTTGCCGCCCTCGGCGTAACTCTCCAGCTCCACCTCGGCGCCGAGGCCGGAGCAGGTGTGGAAGGCCCCGAGGTCGCTGCCGCCGATGGTGAGCTTGAAGAACACGCTCGTCGCGAAGATGTTGTCCGTCATCTGGTGCTTTCCTTGTCAGCGGCGGCCGTCGTACGGGCGTCCGGAACGTTCCCGGCCCCGCCGCAGGTCGGCCCGGAGCAGCCGGGCGACGGGGTCGATGAGGCGGCGGGCGAGGTCTTCCACGTCGACGTCGGCCGCGGCGGGTTCGGTGGGGCGCTCGGGTGCGGGGCCCTGGGCGGGCTGCCGCTGGACGACCCGGACGGGCACGCCGGTCAGGCCGGCTTCGGCGACGGCCCGCTGGAGGGCCTGGGCCTGCGTGGCCGGCCGCTGTTCGGCCCGGGGGGCCGGTGCGCGTACGGAGAGGGCCCGCGGTGCGCCGGCGGGCGCGTCGCCCTCGGGCGCGGGACCGGTGGCGGGGGCGCCGGACTCGGCCACGACCGGCATCGCGAGGCGCTGCACCGGGACGGCGGTGCCGCCGGGGCGCGGGGCGCCGGGCGGGTGGGGGCGGACGACGGGCCCCCGCGGGGCGGGACGCGGTTCCGCGGACGGCGGCCGGGGCTCCTGGCCGGTGGGCCCGGCGGGCCCCTGCGGGGCGGGACGGGACGGGAGGGGTGTGTGCGGCCGGGGCGGGGCGACGGGGTCGGCGGCGACCCGCTGGACGGCGGGGGCGGCCTGGGCGGCCGGCGCCCCCTGGTGCTCCTGCGGGCGCGGGGTGTCGCGCCGCCAGGTCGCCGGTACGACGGGCCGGGTGGCGGCGGCCGGCTCCCTGGCCGTGAACCCCTCGGCCGCACCGGTGCGCACGGTGAGGTTCCGCCCGGCGAGCAGGGCGCGGGCCCGCTGGACGGGGGCGCCCTGGACGGCGCGCCGGGAGGCGATGCGGCGGACGCGGACGGGGGCGGTGCCGTCGGCGGGGCGCCGGACGGCGGGCGGTGCTGCGGTGGGTGATTGCGCGGCGGGCGGTTGGGTGGGGGCCGTTGCGGGGGCGGTGCGCAGGGGCATCGCGGGAGGCTGCGGGGTGGCCGCCGCGGGCTGCGCGGGACGCGGGGCGTCGCTCGCGGTGCCGGCGGTCGGCGGGAGCGCGGACAGGGGGGCGCCGAGCCCGCCCCGGATACGGGCCTGCGAACCGGGGCCGGTGGGCGGGGCCGGGCGCGCGGAGGCGGGTGCGGCGGCCCCGGCCGGGGCGGGCGCGGACGCCGGGGCGGGGGCGGCGGCGGTTTCGGACGCCTGCCGCTGGACGACCGGCAGCGCGGGGGCCGGCGGGGCATCCGGGACGAACGGGGCCGCCTCGGGCGGCAGTTCGCGGAGGGGCTTGCCCAGGACGGGGCGCATGGCGGGCGCGCCCGCGGGCCGCTCCGGGGAAACGGCTGCGGGGCGCTCCGGGGGCGCGGCGGACACCGACCCGTCCGACTGCCGCTGAACCACCGGCAGGACCGACCCCGACGAGACCGGACCACCACCGGCGGACGGCACCGACGAGCTTGCTCCGGAAGGCAGCTCACCCAAAGGCCCGCCCAGCGCAGGACGCACCGCAGACGCGGCGGAC